>NZ_BCBG01000003.1:0-248714 GCF_001320485.1 Pseudomonas sp. NBRC 111130 | reverse complement strand
GGTGCAGGAAACGGAAACGACAAAACCAGCGCTGACGGTCGTCTGCACTGATTGGGAAATTTGCTAACTGAAGAGAAAAATGGCAGGGGCGGCTGGATTCGAACCAACGCATGGCAGGATCAAAACCTGCTGCCTTACCGCTTGGCGACGCCCCTGTATCGGATGCAGCTGACGCTGACCTGACAATTCCAATCGAGTGACAACCGGGTTGTTGTCTTGGAATGCGCGGCACTTTAACACATAGATTCAGCCTGTAAACCCCCTTCGTGAAAAAAAATGCCTTAAAACAGCAAGTTAGTGTTCATGCGCCGATTCTGCGGACCGCTCGGGCAACCGTTCGTCGTATTTATACCGCTGCGCTTCAACGCAATCGCATTCCTCCCTTCCAATCAGATAAGCGAATTCTATTGACCAAGGAGGACCCCATGCCCGTTTCCCACGACCTTTACCAGGACCTGCACTACCCCCGCGAAATCGTCCAGCAGCGGCGCCAGCAGGACAAGACCCTGGACCGGCTGCTCGATGAGTATGTGGATATCGACAACCAGGTGCTGGCTGCCGAATCGATCTCGGCCGGCAACTTCGTCGACGAAGACCTGCTACACCTGAAGGAGCGCCGGTTGACCGTGAAATACATGATCGAGCGCCAGCTGGAGCGCAAGGCCTGAACACATCGTGCCAGGCGATAGATGCCTGGCACTTTTTGTATTGGTCAAAACCGCTCGCCTCGGGCAAGCTGCGCGCAGCCCGCATTTGCCCAAGGAGGCTTCACCTTGCCCGCCTGGATCCCTGCACCGCTGCGCCAGCTCGGCCAGCGCCTGCGCCCTGCCGCGCCTCAACAGAGCGAATTGCTCAGTTGGTTCGAAGACAAGGCCGCCAGCCGCGGCTATCAGCTCAGCGATGGTCAGCGCCGGGTCATCGACAGCATGGCCGCGCAACTCGCGCGTCTGCTGGAGGGAGGCCAGCCTCGCAGCCTCTATCTGTACGGCTCGGTCGGCCGTGGCAAGAGCTGGCTGCTCGATGGTTTCTTCCAGGCGGTACCGGTAGCGGCCAAGCGGCGCCTGCACTTCCACGACTTTTTTGCCCGCCTGCACCAAGGCATGCACCAGCACCGCCTGCTGGACGATGCGCTGGGCGCCACCCTGGACGAGCTACTGGGCGGCTGCCAGGTGCTGTGCTTCGATGAGTTTCACGTGCATGACATCGGCGATGCCATGCTGCTCACCAGACTGTTCAACGCCTTGTTCACCCGCGGTGTCTTCCTGTTGGTGACCTCCAACTACGCGCCTGAAGGGCTGCTGCCCAACCCGCTGTACCACGAACGCTTCCTGCCGGTGATCCGCCTGATCAACGGTTCGATGGACGTGCTTGAAGTGGGCGGCGACACGGACTTTCGCAGCCTGCCGGCCAACCGCGAGCAGCAGCGCTTTACCAAAGGGCACTATGTGTGGCCGGGCGATGCGGCGCAGCGCCGGGCGCTTGACCTACCCGCTGAGCAACCCGTGGTGCTGGAAGTGAACAAGCGCCCGCTGCGCGCCTTGGCCATCGATGGCCGACGCGTGATGCTGGCCTTCGAGGACCTGTGCGAGAAGGCCACAGCGGTGATCGACTACCTGGTGCTGGCCGCACAGTACGACGAGTGGATCATCGATGGGCTGGATGATCTGTCGGCGTGTTCGCTGGCGGCGCAGCAGCGCTTCGTCAACCTGGTGGACGTGCTTTATGACCAGGATCGGCAGGTGACCGTGATCGGGCGCCGGCCACTGGAACAAAGCCTCGGCGGGCCGCTGGCCGACCTGATGCGCACCCGCAGTCGGTTGGGGCAATTGCATAAAGCAGGACCTGCGTGATATTGGGGCTGCTGCGCAGCCCTTTCGCGACGCAAGGCCGCTCCTACAAGTACCGCGCGATCCTGTAGGAGCGGCCTTGTGTCGCGAAAGGGCCGCAAAGCGGCCCCAGATCAACCTGCCCTGGGCAGATCCGCCAGCACCGCCTCGATCTCCCCCAGCACCGCCGCGTCATCCAGGGTCGAAGGCGGTACGTAAGCCTGCCCATCGGCAATCTTGCGCAGTACCGCCCGCAGGATTTTCCCCGAACGGGTCTTGGGCAAACGCTTGACCAGGCGCACCCGGTTGAAACACGCCAGCGCGCCGATTTCCTCACGCACCCTGCCGACCAATTCCACCAGCAACTGCGCTTCGGCTATGCCCTCGCCATCCTTGAGCACCACCAGCGCCAGCGGCACCTGGCCCTTGATCTCGTCATGCACACCGATCACCGCACACTCGGCCACCGCCGGGTGACGGGCGACCAAGTCCTCCATCTCCCCGGTGGACAGCCGATGCCCGGAGACGTTTATCACGTCGTCGGTGCGGCCCATGATGTAGACGAAGCCCTCCTCGTCGAGGTAACCGCCGTCACCTGTGTGGTAATAGCCAGGGTAGGTCTGCAGGTAGGCTTGCAGGTAACGTTCATGATCGCCCCACAAGGTCTGGCTGCACCCGGGCGGCAGCGGCAGGGCAATGACGATGGAGCCCTGTTGGTCCGGCCCCACCAGGTGCCCGTCGTCATCCAGCACGCGCACGTGATAACCCGGCACCGCACGGTTGCTCGAACCCGGCCGCGCCGCACTGCCTTCCAGCCCCACGCAAGGCGCGGTGACCGGCCAGCCAGTCTCGGTTTGCCACCAGTGGTCGTGCACCGGTTTGCCGGTGACCTGCTCCAGCCACTGGTGCGTACTGGAATCGAGTTTTTCCCCGGCCAGGAACAGCTGGCGCAACGAGCTCAGGTCATGCTTGCGGATCAGCTCGCCTTCCGGGTCTTCCTTGCGGATCGCCCGCATGGCCGTCGGCGCGCAGAACAAGGCATTGACCTGGTACTGCTCGACCACCCGCCAATACGCCGAGGCGTCCGGCGTGCGGATCGGCTTGCCCTCGTAGAACATCGTGGTGCAACCGCTCATCAGTGGCCCGTAGACGATCAGCGAATGGCCAACCACCCAGCCGACATCGGAAATGCCCCACCATACATCCCCGGCCTGCATGCCGTAGATATGACGCATCGCATAGCAAAGCGCGACCGCGTTGCCACCATTTTCGCGGACGATGCCCTTGGGTTTGCCGGTTGTACCGGAGGTGTACATGATGTACAGCGGGGCGCCGGCCTCCAGCTCGACGGGCGCCACCGGCTCGGCACCGGCCAAGGCCTGCTGCCAGTCCAGGTCACGGCCTGCCAGCAACTGCGCACGGGCCTGGGGCCGTTGCAGCACCAGCACCTTGCGAGGCTGATGGCGGGCCAGCTGCAGGGCGCGGTCGACCAGCGGCTTGTATTCGATCACCCGGTCGAACTCCAGCCCACAGGACGCGGTGAGCACCAGCGTGGGCCGGGCATCATCGATACGCAGCGCCAACTCGTTGGCGGCAAAGCCACCGAACACCACCGAATGCACCGCGCCGATTCGCGCACAGGCGAGCATGGCCATGGCGGCCTGCGGCACCATCGGCATGTAGATGATCACCCCGTCGCCCTGGCCCACGCCCAACTGCCGCAGCAGGCCGGCCAGGCGCGCCACTTCGTCGCGCAACTGATGGTAGGTGAAGGTCTGTTGCACACCGGTCACGGGAGAGTCGTAGATCAACGCCAGCTGCTCACCCCGGCCCAGTTCGATCTGCCGGTCCAGGGCCAGGTAACAGCTGTTCAGGCGACCGTCGGCGAACCAGCGGTGGGTACCGTCGGGGTTGTTCTGCAAGGTCTGCGAGGGTTGCCGATACCAGGCCAGGGCTTTGGCCTGCTCGGCCCAGAAGGCCGCAGGGTCGGCAATGGATTGGGCGTAGCTGTGCTGGTAGGTCATGTCGATGAAAACCCGGTACTTGTTGTTATTGAAGGGCGGATAGTGAGTATGGCCTGCCACACCGGGGCCGCCATGGGACTAAAGTCACAACGGACCTGCAAATTTGCAGACCTGACAGAAATGCCCCACAACGGTGCAAAGCCTCTAGAATAGGCCGCCCTTCCCGCCACAGAGCAGCTCATGGACATCGATCAGGCCCGGACCTTCCTGGAAATCGTGCGTTGCGGCAGCCTGGTCGCCGCTGCCGAACGCCTCTTCGTTTCGCAGACCGCGATCACCGCCCGTGTGCAGCGCCTGGAGCAGCAACTGGGCTGCCAGCTCTTTGTGCGCAGCCGCAATGGCGCCAGCCTGACCAGTGACGGCGAAGCCTTCGTCAGCTATGCCAACCAGCTGGTGCAGACCTGGGAAGCGGCACGCCGCGACCTGCCGCTGCCCGCAGGCTGCCGGCAGGTGCTGCATGTGGGCGCGGAGGTGAGCCTGGGCAACCCGATGCTGCTCGACTGGGTCGGCGCCTTGTACCGCGAGCTGCCCAGCCATGCCATCCGCAGCGAAGTGAGCGATGGCGAGTCGTTGCTGCACAAGGTGGAGATGGGCCTGCTCGACGCCGCGCTGGTCTACCAGCCGACCTACGGCCCGGGGCTGCAGGTGGAGCAACTGATGGAAGAAAAGCTGATCCGCGTGCGCCGGGTCGCGCAACCTGAGCCCTATATCTACATTGACTGGGGCGAAGCCTTCCGCCGCCAACATGACGCCGCCCTGCCCGACTGCGCACGCCCGGCGCTGAGTTTCAACCTCGGGCCGCTGGCCCTGCAGTTCATCCTGGAGCAAGGTGGCAGCGGCTACTTCCGTACCCGCGTGGTCCAGGCCTACCTGGAGAGTGGTGTGTTCGAGCGGGTGCCACAGGCGCCGGAATTTACCTACCCGACCTACCTGGTCTACTCGCGCAAGCGCGACAGCGAAGCCTTGCAGCAGGCCTTCGCGATGCTGCGCCGGCAGGTGGCAGCCGGCGCCAGCGATTGGTCACAACGCTGGGACCCGGCTGTCTGAGGTATCGCCGGCCGCACTGAGCAACTGGCGCTTGAGGCCGGCGATCAGGTCGGTCTGGGTGACCACGCCAACCAATTGCTCGCCGTCGAGTACCGGCAGGCAGTGCAAACCCTGCTCGCACAGCAGCGGCAACAGGCGCTCCAGCGGGTGCTGGCTGCTGACGCTGACTACCCGCCGGCTCATCACCTGCGCCATGCGCACTGTCTGGCGACCGAACAGGCCACGCCAGCTGAATTGGCCACGCTGCATGGCCGCGCCCGCCAGGTCACTGAGGCTGACAATGCCCACCAGCTTGCCCTGCTGCAGCACCGGCAAGGTTTTCAGGTGGTGGTCAGCGAGCATTTTCCAGGCCTGCTCCAAGGGGGTGTCCGGCGTAGCGAACTGCACGTCGCGGGACATTACCGCGCCGGCAGTGATGCCGCCCAGGCTACGCTGCAGCGCATGCTGTTCCGTGGCAAGAATGATGCGCTCCAGTTCGTCGCGGGTGACATCGACAAACTCACCCAACTCTTCAAGGGCCTGGTCCAGGTCAGCGCCACTGATGCCCACGCGCTCGCTGGGCAGCGGGTCATGGGTATGGTGCACGTCCTTGCGCGGCGCCCCGGCTTTCGGGTACTGCACACCGGTGAGCCGGTTGTAGATCACGGCCACGGCCACCAGGATCAGCGCGTTGAGCAGTACCGGTTCAAGCAGGTGATCGCCCATGGCCGTCAAGCCCGGGTCGGCCAGGACCGCACTCACTGCCACCCCACCACCCGGTGGGTGCAGGCAACGCAGCAGGCACATCACCAGAATCGAAAGCCCCAAGGCAACGGCCGCTACCCAGAGTTCTGGGCCAAACCCCTGGCGCAGGGCCAGGCCGACGGCACCGGCCAAGGCATAGCTGCCGAGCACTGGCCACGGCTGCGCCAAGGGCCCGGAATGCACGGCGAACACCAGCACTGCCGAGGCCGCCAACGGGCCGAGCAGGTGCAGGGCAATGCCCGGCCCATAGGCAAGGCTGGTCAGCCAGCCGCCGAGTGACAGGCCGAGCAACGCACCGATAGCGGCACGCACGCCTTGTTTGGGAGGGATGTTCAGGGGGGCTGGCAGTAGCCGCTGAAGACGACTTTCAGAACGCATGGCAGACATTCAAGTAATCGGGATCTGAAGTATTTCTGATTGAAAACGAAGGAATTGTGCCGGTTGGAGGCAGACGGGGCTAATTCAAAAAAATGCGCCTGTACTGCAATTTTTTTGCAGTGCTGAACTGGGCACTGGGGGCACCAGGTGTGCCCTGGCACTAGCGCGCCTTGCGCGGCAACTCGATGCTCACCCGCAGCCCGCCCAAGGGGCTATCCAGCAACGCCAGACGCCCGCCCCAAGCCTCGACGATGTCGCGCACGATGCCAAGCCCCAGCCCATGCCCATCGACCTGTTCATCCAGCCGCGAACCACGCTCCAGCACCTGCAGGCGCTGGTTTTGCGGAATCCCGGGGCCATCGTCATCGACCCATAACCGATAGCCCCCGGCTGTCGGCGCGATCCCCAGCCGCACTTCGCTGTCGGCCCATTTGCAGGCGTTGTCCAGCAGGTTGCCGAGGAGTTCCAGCACGTCTTCACGATCCCACGGCAGCAGCAGGCCCGGTGGGACATCGTGCTCGAGCAGCAAGCCCTCGCCATGGATCATGGCCAAGGTCGAGAGCAAGCCAGGCAGTTCGGCATCACAGTCGAACTGCGCCCCAGGCAAGGCATCGCCGGCCAGCCGTGCCCGGTTCAGCTCACGGGCCAGGCGCTGCTGGATCTGCTCCAACTGTTCACGCAACTGCGCCTGCACCTCAGGCAGGCCCTGCAAGCGCTCACTGGATGCCAGGCTGAGCAGCACCGCCAGCGGCGTCTTCAGTGCATGGCCGAGGTTGCCCAGGGCATTGCGCGAGCGGCGCAGGCTGTCTTCGGTATGGCTGAGCAAGTGGTTGACCTGGTCCACCAGCGGCGCCAGCTCGCTGGGCACCTCGGCATCGAGTAACGAGCGTTGGCCTTGCTGCAGCTGGGCGATCTGCTGGCGCGCGCGCTCCAGCGGGCGCAACGAGCGGGTGACGGTGATGCGCTGCAGCACCAGCACGATCAGCAATGCCACCAGCCCCATCCCCAGGCCGATCTGCTGCAAGCGGCGGAAACCGTCGCGAACCGGCGAGTAGTCCTGTGCCACGCTGATCGAGATGTCCTGGCCCAGGCGCCGGTAATCGGCGCGCAAGGCCAACAGCTGCTGGCCTTCCGGGCCCAGCTCGTGGCTATCGGACAACCCCGGCGTGGCCGGCTTGGGCATGTCCAGGTCCCACAGCGAGCGCGAACGCCACGTGCCCTGGTCTAGATCGATACGGAAGTAGTACCCCGAAAAAGGCCGCTGATAGGCAGCGGAAATGCGCCGCTCATCCAGCTGCAGGCCATTCGGCCCGCGTACCAATGCCACCAGCAGGTTCTCGCTTTCCTTGCGCAGGCCGTTTTCCAGGTAGCGCTGCAAGCCTGCCTCGAACAGCCACAGGGTCAATTGCGCCAGTACCAGCCCGACCAGCACCAGCACGGCGACCAGGCCCAGGCTCAGGCGCGCCTGGATGGACTTCACCCGGTGCTCCCGGCATAAATGTAGCCTTGCCCGCGACGTGTCTCGATGACGCTGCGACCCAGCTTGCGCCGCAGGTGGTTGACGTGTACTTCCAGCACATTGGAATCGCGCTCGGTCTCGCCGTCGTAAAGGTGCTCGGCCAGGTGGCTCTTGGACAGGATCTGCTGGGGGTGCAGCATGAAGTAGCGCAACAGGCGAAACTCCGCAGCGGTGAGCTGGATGTCGACGCCATCGCGGCTCACGCACTGGCGGCTTTCATCCAGCTGCAGGCCTGCAGCTTCCAGTGTTGGCTGGTTGGCCAGGCCGCGGGCACGGCGCAGCAGGGCCTGAATGCGCAACTGCAGTTCCTCGGGGTGAAAGGGCTTGCTGAGGTAGTCGTCCGCCCCGGTCTTCAAACCTTCGATGCGTTCCGCCCACGACCCGCGCGCCGTGAGGATCAGCACCGGCGTGGCGAGGCCGCCGGCACGCCATTGCGCCAGCACCTCCAGGCCCGGCAAGCCCGGCAAGCCGAGGTCGAGGATGATCAGATCATAGGGTTCGCTCTGGCCCTGGTACACCGCGTCGCGGCCATCGGCCAGCCAGTCCACGGCGTAGCCCTGGCGTTGCAGGCTGGTGGTCAGTTCGTCGGCCAGGGGCACGTTGTCTTCGACAAGCAGCAAGCGCATGTCAGTCGTCTTCCTCATCTTTGAGCAGCGCGCCGCTGCTGGCATCGAGCTTGACCTCGCGCACCACGCCGTCCCTGGTCAGCAGCTCGACTTCATATTCGTAGCGGCCGTCGTCTTCTTCCAGCTCTGCCTCCAGCAGGCGAGCCCCGGGGTAACGCCCCAGGGCGGTATCCAGCAATTGCTCGAGCGGCAGGATGATGCCCTTCTGCCGTAGCTTCAGGGCTTCGTCCTGGTCCAGGTCGCGGGCAACGGCCAAGGAGCACACGGCCAGCAAGGACAACGCCAGGTATCGCGCCGGCCGGGGTAAGTGGATCATCAGTGGTCCTGCTCGTCCTTCAGCACTTCACCGGTCTTGGCATCCAGGTCGACATCCCACTCGACGTTCTGCGAATCACGCAATTCGACCTTGTAGATGTAACGACCGTATTCGTTTTCCAGCTCCGAGTCGGTAACGGTGGCGCCTGGGTGCTTGGCCACGGCAGCGGCCTTGAGCTCGTCCAGCGACTTGATGGTCTTGGCATTGACCAGCTCGACCACTTTGTCAGGCTGGACGTCCTGAGCGAAGGCGGCATTGGCGCCCAAGGCAAGTGCGGCGGCGGTGAACAGGGCAGTCAAAGTTTTCATGGGGGCTCTCCTGAGCGAGGTTCAAGTTGTCTACGGGGCTAAGACTAACCAGCGGTCCTTAATTCAACCTGAAAACAGCTGGCGCCATGATAGCGCAGCTGAAACGGTCTCAAGCCCCTATAATGACCGCCTTGTTACCTGCGAGATCCGTCATGAGCGCCATTCACATCAAATACCCTGCACTCACTTTCAAGGCTGGCCAGCGCGCTATACGCCAGATTCGCGAAAAGGGACTGCAGGCAAGCGATGTCGGTGTGCTGCCAGGCGCGGCAGGTGGCCCAAAGCCCCTGGGCATCCAGGGTCTGGACCTGGCACTGTTCGGTGAATGGCTGCCCTCGGCACCCCGACAGCGCGCGCTGATCGGCGCCTCGATCGGCTCCTGGCGCTTCGCCAGCGCATGCCTCGACGACCCGGTCGCCGGCATCCGCCGCCTGGGCGAGCTTTATACCGAGCAGGACTTTGCCAAAGGCGTCACCCCCGCCGAGATCAGCCGCAGTTGCCAGCGCATGCTCGACGACCTGCTGCAGGGACGTGACGGGCAGATCCTCGCCAACCCGCACTACCGCCTGAACATCCTGGTGGTAAAAAGCCACGGCCAGCTCGCTCACGACCACCGCGGCCGCCTCGGCATGGGCCTGGGTTCGGTGGTCGCCAGCAACCTGCTGGGGCGTGCGCGCCTGGCCCGGCACTTCGAACGGGTCATTCTGCACGATGCGCGCAGCGAACCGCCGCTCGACGCTCTCACCGACTTTCCCTCGCGCTGCCTGCCGCTGGACCTTTGCAACCTGCGCCAGGCCCTGCTCGCCTCGGGCTCGATACCGATGGTGATGGAAGGCGTGCGCGACATTCCCGGTGCTGGTGCCGGCACCTACCGCGATGGCGGCCTGCTCGACTACCACCTCGACCTGCCCTACCGCGGTAACGACCTGGTGCTCTACCCGCACTTTACCGACAAGGTCGTGCCCGGCTGGTTCGACAAGGCGCTGCCTTGGCGCAAAGGGGACCCCACGCGTCTGCAGAACGTGCTGCTGATGACGCCGTCCCCGCAGTACCTGGCCGCCCTGCCCTTCGGCAAGTTGCCAGATCGCAACGACTTCAAGCGTTTCATGGGCGATGCGCCCGGTCGCAAGCGTTATTGGTACAAAGCGATCGCCGAAAGCCAGCGACTGGGTGATGAGTTGCTGGAGCTGATCGCCACCGGGCGGTTGCACGAACGCCTGCAAGCCTTGTAGCGGCCATGCTGGTAGACTGCGCGCATTATTGATTCACATAGAGTTATGACAGCGTGGAAATCTTCAAGGATTCCACAGTGGATTCCCGCCGAAAACCGCGCGATACCACAAACAGCCATGACGCCCTGAATCAGGCGTCATTGGCGTATCGCCGCGTACCGCGCTGTACCTTCCCAATGACAGAAACGTAGTACATCATCCAGTACATCCAACGACCAGCAAGAGGCAATGTACTAGTGGCGCTCACGGACACCGCGGCCAGGCAGGCCAAGCCCCGGGAAAAGGGCTACACCCTTGGGGACTCGCTCGGGCTTACGCTGTACATCGCCGAGACCGGCGTGAAGAGCTGGCACTTCAGGTTCACCTGGCTCGGAAAGCAGGCCAGGATTTCGCTTGGGACTTACCCAGAGATCGGCTTGAAGGAAGCGCGTGCGCGGAGGGATGAGGCGCGCGAAGAGGTTGCGCAGGGAACAGACCCGCGCGAATCGAGAAGGGTGAAGAAGACAGAGCGCCTTGGCGCCCAGGAGAGGACATTCCGCCGCGTCTATGACGAATGGCTGGAATTCAGGAAGGGAAGTCTGACCGCCTCAACGGTCAAGATCATTTCGAACGCGATGGAGCTGGATGTACTACCGGCCTTCGGCCTGCGCCAGATCGACGCCATCAAGCGGTCGGATGTGATCACGCTGATTCGCCGTATAGAACGCCGCGGATCGGTGACCACCGCCGTTAAGACCAGGCAGTGGATGGGCCAGGTATTCCGGTACGCAATCGCCACCGGCATGATCGAGAACAACCCCACGGCGGAAATGCACACTGTCACCGAAAAAATGGCGCCGCATAAAAACCGGCCGTTCCTGGCTTTCACGGAAATGCCGGCCATCATCAAGGCCATTGAGGAAAGCCAGTCGGGACTGCAGCTGCAGTGCGCAACCAAGCTGCTCATCCTGACAGCCTGCCGCCCGGCTGAGGTGCGCAAGGCCGAATGGTCGGAGATCGATCTAGAAACCGCGACCTGGTCAATCCCGGCCGCCAAGATGAAGATGCGCCGCGACCACGTGGTGCCGCTGTCGCGCCAGGCCGTCGAGCTCCTGCGCCTGATGCTGCCGATATCCGGCAACCTGAAGTACGTGTTCCCGAACAGAACTGACGCCGTCCGGCCGATCGGCATCAACTACGCGGTGAACCTGATGGACCGGTGCGGATACACCGGCCGCCAGTCGCCGCACGGATTCCGGCACCTGTTTTCCACGGAGATGAACAGCCGCGGCTACAACAAGGACTGGATCGAGCGCCAGCTCGCCCACGCGGACAGCAGCTCAATCCGTGACGTGTACAACCACGCCACCTATATAGAGCAGCGGCGCGGGATGATGCAGGAATGGGCAGACATGGTCCTGCCTGGAAGCGCTTAGATCGAAGATCCCAGCTCAGCCAGCCGGGCCTCTGCCGAATGGAAGATCATCAGGTACAGGCGCTCGATGGCAGCGGTCGGGATCGCCTCCAGCACCTCCATGGCTTCCACCAGACTCTCTGCCCGGGCCTGAGCGATCAGGCAATTGGTTGCCGTTTCACTCACCTCGATCTCTGCGACCCGTTTGCGCAGCAGGCCGTGGATCTCTGGCGGCATGATGATCCCGGGCAAAAACTCGCCGAGCTGAGCGCTACCTTGACGACTTCTCACTATTCTCTCTCCCCTTGATGGAGAGGCCATTATAGATCGACTCGCACGCCAGCCCGGCTATTCGGCTTCGCTCAAGCGCTGCTGCGCAGCTGCCCGCCATTCGGTCAGCGTCTTCAAGCAATCCCCCGAGCACCACGACGGCAGAGGTTCCTGCCTGGCGCTGCTGGGCAGCAATGGTATCGCAGGTGGCTCGGTGGCCGGCGCGCAGTCGAGCGATTTCGCCCCGCAGCCCGCCAGCAGCAGACTCAGCAGCAGCGGCGCGGCCTTTGGCCAGTTCCAGTTGTTGTCGTGCACTCTCACTCTCCTTGTCCGCCACGGCCTGGCGGCGCTGTTCTTCGGTTCTGGCCTGGGCGGCTACGCGCCGGTCGCGCTCGGCCACCTCCAGACGGTAGTCGGCCAGCTCGCTGCGAGCGGTACCGGTCTCGCCCTTAGCGACCACAACCCGGTACTGCTGACCGCCGGCGACCAGCACCAGCGCGATCAGCCACCAGCACCAGGCCGGCACCGCGCCCAGCCAGCTCATGCCAGAGCCCTCCGCACACCCTCATCGATGATCGCCGGCGCGTAAGGGTTGCCGCCGTTCTCGTGGACGATGATGCTGACGACCATCCCGCGAAGGGTGGCCGGGTCTTTGATGTTGATCGGGTCGGTGGTACGCACGCCAATGCGCTTGGCCACGGCGGCTGCATAGGCCTGGGTGTCGTTCTCGTTGCTCGGCGCCCAGCGGTTGATGGTCTCCAGCACCGTGTCGATTCCCTTCCCGCCCACGCCGGGCATACCGTCCTTGCCCCGGTAGTTGATCAGCAGCTTGCCCAAGGCGCGGATGCCGTTCTCTGGCGTGTCGAAGATGGCGAAGCGACCACCAGGTTCCTTGCCGATCTGGCCCTGCCAGTCGTTGCGAGGGTTGAAATCGATATTGCCGGGGTTTCTGTTGCGAACTCCGCGGGGCTGCGATTGGGTCATGGGTTTTCTCCAGGCAAAAAAATACCGCCAGGCGGCGGTCGGTGGGTTCGGTGTGGATCAGGCCGGCGGCGAGGGCCAGTCGATGGTTGCTGGGTAGCCCGCTTGCTCAGGCAGGCGGTTCAGCGCCACGCGGAATCGCTTCCATTCTTTCAGCCGCGCGATCTCTGCCTCGGTCGCCTCCTCCAGATCGACAGCATCTTGCAGCGGCGCAATGGCGGCGTCGGCGATCGACCGCAGCCTGGCGACTTCCTCCTGTGCTTGCTGCAGCGGATCTGCCGGTATCGGCTCAGGCGGCAGTGGAACCGGCGCCTCTTCCACCGACACATGCAGGGTGATGCTGTGCAACAGGTCCGCTGGCTCGCCGTCCTTGGCCACGCTCACCAGCAGCACGTCGTCGGCAAAGGTGGTGGCCACCGAGGCGCCAGCGTCCATTTGGTTGATCACATACCCCCAGCCTTCCGGCGGCGGGCACATGCCCAACGTTCCGGCGACCAGGTACTGGCCGGGGCCGGGATGTTCGACGGTGATATCCGACTTGCCGAGCGACGTGATATCGAGGATGGAGCCATCGCCCTTGATGTTGATTGCTGCTCTTGCCATGGTCAGATCGCCTTCAGAGTGCCGTCAGCGGCGCGAGTGGTGTTGTTGGAGTGGTAGATCATCGACCAGGCAGTAGCTGCAGACTGATCGACAGCCACGGTCTTGAACGCGAGCCGATAGCCGTTCACTTCTTGAGCAAAGATGGTGGTCCACCGAGCGTCGACGCCTGCTCGGATATGCATAAGGTTCCAGTAGCCATCCCCACCTGGTGGCTGGTTCGACGGAACGGCCGCACTGCGGAACTCGGTATTAAGTACGTTGTGCAGGTTCGCGATTGAAGGAGCGGTACCGAGTAATCCGCCTGCCCCGACGCCCATGACCTGGCCCGCGGACGTGCCAACATTTTTTGTTGCGGCGTCACCAAGTTCCAGTCCAGCCCTTGCGAGGGCCGGTGTGGTTCCTCCGGTCCCGCCTTTCGAAACCGGAATTGCAGCGGGCAATGCTTGCGGCGTACCCGTTGCACCGAGAAAGCCGTAAACCTCATCGAAGTTCGCGCCTATTTTGACGTTGGCGCTGCGCGGGGTGTCGCCACCCTCCCCGGTTGGGGCGGTGCCGAGGTTGATTGTCTGCTTGGCCATATCTGATCCTAAAGAGGTTTCATTGGTCGAGAGGCGAAAAGAGTTCGCCCGTTGACGCTAACCGGGTTTATTCCGTCGAAATTTTCGCAATACATCTGCAGTACGCTTCTGTTTCCGGAGAGAAACCCTCCGAAGTTGGCCCGAATCGGCTGCGCCGTCTGGCCAACGTTCGTGCTTGAGAAAAGTGCGTTGCCAAGCACGTAGTCGTCGAAACTACCCGTCCAGCCCATCTGCGCAGGCGAGGCGTAATAGCCGGTACCTGTGATTGGCGTGCCCGCAGTAGCGAATGAGTTTGTCGCTGGCTGGCTGTTGAGCAGAGACAGGTTCGCCGACGTCACGAAGAGGCGATTGCCGGCGGCATCTTTCACCGATGCTCCATACTCACCGACAGGCGTATTTGGCGTCATGTAACTCGCGCAGAACCATTTGATAGCCATCGGGTACAGGGCTATGTCGCCATGCGCAGCCCTCGACGGGAACGACTTGATGCGAAAACCCGTCCAGTTCCCTGGCGATCCTCTGACGTAGAAGTTCCCGATCATCATGTAATCAGCAGCGTTAAAGAAAACCAACGGTCGCTCATAGGTAGTTATCGGTGCGGGGAATGTCACCTCACCCCACTGGATGAACGACCCCGAACCAGGCCCCTGCTGGCCTAAGTTCAAACCACCGTTGTAGCGAACCGTCAGGATTCTATTAACTGCGTCAATCTGGGTCTTCACGTTATTATTGCTAGCCCTGATTCCGTAACTGCCCGCCGCTGCGAAAGGCTCTCCGCCCTGAGACAGAATCATCACCTGCCACTGTCTGGTCATGGGACGACGAAGCTGCAGCTGCCCCGTTGTGTACCAGGCCTGTGGGCTGTAGGAGCCGCTGTCTCCTCCATCAAATAGCGAGTCAACCACCACGAACGAGGCGGCTTGTATCTCAGGTATCGCGATGTACTGGTCCAGTGCATTATTACCGGTGACCTGCATCATCCTCAGCGAGCGGATCGGAGTGATGGTGGTGTCAAGGGTGATGGCCCCGGACGCATCTCGCGTCCGAACCCCATAAAGGTCAGCCATCAGGTAAGCCTCCCCACTGCTGTGCGTTCAATACCGTTGGCGTCGTAGACGTACACTCCGCCGTTATTCAGCAGTGTCGAGCCGTTGACGTCCTGCCCTCGGATTGTCACTGCGCCAGTGACGAAGTTCAGCTCCAGCAGCGGCCGGCCTTGAGAATCGAGCGCCTGAGACTTTAGGGTCATTCCGACGATCAGGTTCTGAATGAACGCCGAGTTGATGAATGCCTGGTTGAGGTAGAGCTGACCGTTCTGGAAAACGAAGAGATTCGCCTCAGGCCCATTCAGGCCGTTGATAATTGCGACGCGGTCCGCCGACAGCAGGATCTCGCCAACCGAACCGTCGCTACCCTGTACGATGCCCGTGGCCACCTTCTTGCCCGCGGCGTTTGTCTCAGTCTTCCACGAAGAGATCGCCGACACTCTGCCATTTGCGTCAACAATCGCCTGGTCATTGCGCTGGATTGCCGCTGAGTTCTGGGCTTGAACTGCCTGAACCTGGCTGAACTGCTGGGCTGTCGCGCTGCTGAGATCCACCACCGACTTACTGACCTGCTGGACCAGCGCGTTGGTCTCACCCTGGCGTACCTCTACCTGGTCGGTGCGCTGCGCCTGGGCCACGTCGCCCTCGATCTGCGCCGACAGCTGGGACCATACGCCGACATAGGTCTGCTCCGAGCCTGCGAAACCCTCTTCGCTGCCGGCCATGGCCGGGTTGACTTGTGCAAACACGCCGTCGAGCTTCTGGGCATTGGCTTTGACCTGACCATGGATGGTCTCGACCGTGCCCTTCATCTGGCTCAGGCCTTCGGCCGTCGCGGCGACACCTGTGACTGGGTCGTTAACCTTCACCTGCAAAGCCTGGAGGCTTTCGGCGTTGGCCGTGATCCGGTCTTCCTGCTCCTCGATGTCGACGCGGTTCTGCTCAACCTGAGCGGCCAAGCCATTCGCCGATTCCACCACTTGGCCAATGTCCAGCCAGTATGTCGCGTTCGGCGGTGCATTTTCCCCGCCGGGCGCAGCAGGCACAGATTGAATGGCCTGGTACAGGCGCTGCCCATGGCGCACGCTATCGCCGTCTAGGTAGGCCTTCTGCGGATCGTATTCCAGCGCATCGACCAGGCCGTCAATCTCGCTGCGCAACTCGCCAATACGCTCGTTGACCGAGCCCGGGCCGCTGCCGTCGATCAGGTCGATGCGCTGCTGCAGGCTTGGCCACAGAGCGCCTTCCCCAATCCGCTCACGGAAGTACTCGTCATATTGCGATTGGTCTGAACTGGATTGGCCGTTTACACCCACACCATCTGGGAACCATGGCCCGACGTTTCCGCTGCGGTCGATCAGGCGCGCCCAATAGAAGAATGAAACACCAGCGGCCAAGCCATGGATCTCGTGCTCTGCCTGCGGAAAAGCGAAGTCGCCCAGCTTGATTGCGTCATCACGGCTGGTCGTCGCGCTCTGCCAAATCTCAGTGCGCTGGGCGTCCTCAGCACCAACCGGGAAGCCCCAGGTCAGGCGAGTGCCGTAGACCAGAGGTGTGGCGGTCAGCGATGTGACTGCGGGAGGAAGACCCTCCTTGCCTTTAAGCTCGGTCAGCGCAGAGTCGCGCCAGATCGACGTTATGTCGAACGAACTGACGGCACGCACCCGGGCAAGGTAGGTGCCGGCATAGATGCCCACCACATCGACCGAGGCTGCACCGGTACGCTGCAGGCGGATCCAGTTGCCGTTGTCCTTGCGCCATTCCACATCGTAAGCGACCGCGCCCTGCACCGCCGGCCAGCTGATGGTCATGGTGCTGACCGCTATGCCTTGATCGACGGCATAGGCCGAGGTCAGGGTGACGCTGGCCGGAGGCTGTACGGTCGTTACGGGTATAATGCTGATCGGCCGCTCTTCCAGCTTGGCGCCCGTGTCGATCGCTGCGAACTTGCTTGGGTTGAACTCCAGCGCAGTTATTTCGTACTCGCCTTCCTGGGTGCGAGTGGTCTTCAGCACGCGGAACAGCTGCACCGCCAGGTCTTCGTAGTCGATTGCCCACTGGAGCTCGGGCTCTGGCTGCACACTGTACTCGGTGGTGACAGTCACAGCGCGACCACTGACCGACTCCACAGTGCGCGCCTGGGCGGTTCCGTTCGGCAGGTTCAGGATCAGGCGGTCACCGGCCTTGATAGGCGTGTCACGGTCCAGCATCACGCCCCGGCCAGCGGCCGCCGTAATCCGGCCACCGTTCGGCCGGCCTGCCACCAGTTCGTCAGCCACAGGGATGACGTAGCCAGGCAGCGGGATACGGCCTTCCATGCCGGTCTTGAAGGTAACGGTGCGGTCCTGGCTGTTGCTCAGCAGCGCCCACTTGCCGCGGCGCTGGGCCTCGGAGGCGCGGGTGCAGCCAATCGCCGAAATTTCCACCGGACGATCCCGGTACCGGCGCTGAAGCGCCAGGTCAGTTACGGGGATGACGTCAGTGTCGTAGTTGTTGGCCGGGTTGTCGTAGCTGACCAAGGCCCGGCTGTAGTGTGTGTTGCGCTCGGCACCGCCGTACACGAATTCACCGTCGATGACGTTGGCACGGGTGAACACGTAGTCGATATCCTGCGCACGCGGCATGTCAGCCTGCATGAACAGCGAACCGTGGGCCCAGTACACCATGCCGCGGTAGATGGCCGACAGGTCTCGCAGCAGGGTCCAGGCCTCTGCCCGGCCCTGCAGATTCAGGTCGCACAGGTAACGGGGCTCCTGGCCTCCCTGCCCGTTCGGCACCAGCTGGTCGCAGTACTGGGCAATGCGGTACATCTCCCACTTGTCGACCATCCACGACTTGATGCGCTTGCCCAGGCCAAAGCGGTCTTCCACGCAGATGCCATAGGTGGCAAACGCCGGGTTGTTGGTCCAGGCCTGTTTGAAAGTGCCATCCCACACCCCGGTATAGGTGCGCGTCACCGGGTCGTAGTTGGTGGGCACCGGCCAACGCTTGGCCTTGCACTTCACCGTCACGGCCGGGATGTTCTGGAACTGCTGAGCGTCGAATTCGATGTACAGCAGCGCGGTGTTTGGGTAGCGCAGCTTTTCGTCGATGATCTCGGTGTAGCCGGCAATGGTCATCGTGTCGGCCACGGTACCGCTGTTGGCGTTCGGGGTGATTCGACGCACACGCATCATCCAACCGGACGTTGCCGCCGGCAAATTCACCCGCACCGAGCGCTGGTACCCGTTTGTAGTTTTGCCGTCCACCGCCCCCAGGTGAGCCTCGACGTACGCGCCGCCATCGGTGGCAATGTCGATGGCGTACTCGATGCGATAGCCATTGGTGTTGCCGCTGCTGTCCTGCTGGGCCAGGCGCGGCCAGGACATACGCACGCGCACGGCCGACAGCTGGATATTGCTCAGCGCCCGGGTGAACGGGTTGTCGCTGCGCAGTTCGACGTTGACGGTGGTCTCGCTCTCCACCGACGGAATGCCCTGGATGTAGTCCTGCTCAACGGAGCCAGGGCGCCACTCCCACTTCACACCCGGGAAGTTCACGTTGCCGCTGGCGTCCATGATCGGCGTATTGTCGAGGTAGATATCACGATCGGTCGGTGTGCCTTCGAACTCGCCCTCGCCCACGGCCAACAGTATCTTGGCGATGTTCGTCGACTGCAGGCTGTCAGGGGCCTCGACGGGCGTCTTCGGTTTGCTCCCGCCACCCTTGCCGCCGGTGATGTCCAGGTGATCTGTCGGGCCCATTGCTTTCCTCCGGGCAACAAAAAACCGCCCGGAGGCGGTCTGTACGCTGAATCGGCCCTAGGCCTTGTCCTGTGCCTCGATGGAGGCAGAGATGATCGCGCCACCCCAACGGCGCTCGCCGATACAGATCGGGACAGGGTTACCGCTGACGGTGGTGTTTTTGGCGCTGCCGAAGGCGTAACTCGGCAGGTTCTCGGGCGCAGCGCTTTGGGACAGGCCCTTGGCTTGGGGGCTGAGCATCTGGATGACGCCGCCCAGGGCAAGCGACGCGCCGAGAGACTGCCCCCACCCTTGCATCCCAGGAACGAAAAAGGACGCAACGAAGATTACGGTGCCGATGATCGTTTGAAGAAGACCTCCGCGTTTGCTCCCGCCAATAACAGGAACAATCCGAATCTCTTTGGTGCCACGGCGCCCTAAGTCATCCGCGCCTACGTTTTTTCGGTTGCGGAAGACGGCAAAGTGGATCCCTAGGGCATCAAGCCGCCTGATTTCCTCTACAAAACCGGGAAGCGTTACGCGCAACGCTTTGAATGCCTCCCACCCCTCTCCACTTTCCAACTGGCGGCGATGCACTCGGCCAAATTTCTGGGCCAGCGAGCCAGAAAGCTTGATCGTCGTCATCTGCGCGTAATGCGCTACCGTTGCAGCCATACTTTCCTCCAGGCAATAAAAAACCGCCCGAAGGCGGTTGATAGGTGGCGCTACGTCAAAGGCACGACTTTACCGCACTCTCTATCGCGGAACGCCCAACACCGGGCATCCATGCAACCCGTTGATAGAACACAACCGAGCTACCTGCGTCTGTCTTCGAGACTTCAAGTAGTTCGTCTGTTAGGTTCATCGCAGCAATGACAAGACGGTAGCCATTCTGAGTTTCTGACATGGTCGCTTCAGATCGAGCATCCTGCCATTGGGGGAATACACATAGCGCGTACTCCTTGGGTGACTTCTTGGTAACGGCTTTGGTCGTCGGTGAATTGCCTTTCAGATCGCTTGGTGACACGCACCCCGCCAGCAACGCAAGCCCCAGAGCACCGATCAGAATTCGCATGTGATCCCTCCCTTGAAAACGGCGACTGTACCAGCCGGCCTGGCCAGGCATCCAGCGTGGATGAAATGCCAGTACCGCGCCAGCATTTCGCCATAGTAGCTTGGCACCTCCACCGACCCGCCCCCGTCCGTTGCCGGAAAGCCCATGGACTGGGGAATGATGACCTAGGAGGTCAATGTGCAAGACGAAAACGGGAAAATCGCTCAGCTTAAAGCTGAGTTGAGTAGCCTGAAGGATGAATTCGAAGCATTGAAGGCCGGCAACGCAGCAGCTCTCGCCTCAATTTCAGCGGCCCTACGTGAAATCCCAGGCTACTCACCAAAGGTCATGGAGCAGATGCTTACCCATACCCTTAAGTATGGATGGCCGCTTACGAACATCCCGAACAACGAAGTAACGGAGACAGCGTTTTCCGCTCCGCTTCGATTCCTGCTGAATGATCAGCAAGAGGCGCGCTCGTTCTTCCGCGGGAAGTGATTCCAGGGAAGGTCATCGTTCCTTTTCGTAAATCGATACGCAAGCCATGAACCGAAACCAGCACGAACGGATCATGGCTTTCCTTTGTGGCCTGCTGCATCTCACTCTCTCCTGCGGCCAAGCCGCTTCATTCTGCGTCCCGATGACGCAACACGAGGCGCGCCCGGTCGAGCCAGGGCCCGCCGAACACGACGATTTCTGATGGCCTACCCAACAGATGGTGCAGCATGAATGGGCCTGGACCGAACACCTGGGCCTGCTCGCCGGGTAACTGGGCATTGCCATCCAGGTAGATGCCGGCGTGGTTCGGATGCGCGGTGCGCCCCACGGCCATGACGATCATGTCGCCGCGTTGCGGCTGGCTGACCTGGTAGAAGCCAGCTGCCTCATAGGCCTGCTCGTAAAGGCTCGGACCATCTGCCTGCTCCCACCATCCCTCCTCTCGGGCATAGACCGGAAACTCCAGGCCCCACTCCCGCTTGTACCAGTCGGCGCAGACCTGCCAGCAGTCCCATGCGCCGTGCACGAACGGCCTCCCCAGCAGCGGCGTGTGTCCGGTCGGGGTGATGCTCCGCAGATCGCCCTCCGGCCACGACAGGATGTACCAGGGCAGACCGGTGGCCTCGCACATGGCCATGTCGCGGGGTGACGGCCTGCTGGTAGCGTCAGGGTGTGAGTGCACGATGCCGATCACCTCGCCCTGGTCCTCCGCTTCAGCATACTGCTCCGGCGAAATCCGGAACTCTTCAGCAGGGTCGGCGGCGGCGTTTTCACACGGCATATACCTGTGGGAGCGGCCAACAGCGATAATCAGCCCGCAGCACTCGCGCGGGTACTCCGCCGCAGCGTGCGCTTGCACGGCGGCGAGGATGTGTTTTCGCATGGTCAGCTCCGTGCGATGAGGGAAACAGCCGGGAAGCCGCCAAAGGGCAGTTGGTTGCCCTGGCCAAAGCGAACAGTACAGCCTGAGTCGAGACAGCCGTTGCACTGGTCCTTGGCCGGGTCATCCGTGGGGTTGCCGTCAAGGTCGAAGTAAGGTCCGGTGTATCCGCAGGTGGGGCCGCGGTAGCCGGCGGTCATCGCCCAGTGACAAAGCTGGGTCATCTGCCGGCCGATCGTCTCCCCGCCTACATCACCGGGGCTGGCCAGCTCCCAGGCCACCATCTTGCCGTTCTCCGACACCTTCTGATCGATGTACCAGACCTCGATGGCTTCCTCGGTTGGGTCGGCCTCCGGGTTGCCTGCCGGAAAATTCACCGCATCCAGGTAACGCGCCATCGTGTGGCGCATGGTGAGCTTGAACTCGAGCAGGTTGTCGAAGGCCACGCACAGCGCCGTGATCCTTCCGTTGACGTTGCCCACCGTCAGCGTGGGGCGCACCGCTGTCCCGTCCGAGTTTGCTTCGATGCCCTCTATCTGCATGGGCCAGGCGCCATACTCGTTGCCCTGCCACCAGATCGACTTGGCCGGCAGCTGGTCGGCGTTCGCGCCAGCCGCTGCAAGCTCCTGAGGCGTGTGTGGAATCGCGTGCCCGTGGAATCGCAGCGTGTCAGCGCCAAAATCCGAGCCGTCCAGCTCGAACAGCAGTACTTCGCTGCCAGGCTCCAGGGTCTGGATGTCTTTGATCAGCGACATACTCGCTCCCTATGGGTGGAAAGCCCGCTCGAAGGTGGCGGAGACCTTGAATCGACCGCCGCCCACCGGCGTGGGCTTGGGGTCGGCGCAGGTGAACAACCCCAGATCACCAAGTGGTGTTGTCCAGACGAACGCCTTCGCGCCGCCATGCCGATCGAAGAACTCCATGATCTTGCGGGCCTGTGCCTTCGTACCGGTGACGGTGATCGGGTAGCTGTCCTCCTTGTTGTTGGGGGCGTCGCCCACAACCTGACGGTACCCGCCGCCAAACCTGGACTCGCGGACCCGGTAGGTGATGTCTGGCGTTTCGCCGCGATGCGTCGGCCAGCTGAACGTCTCGATGGCCATCAGCGCCCTCCTTTAGTGTTTCGGTAGCTCACTCCGCCGGGCCGCCACGAATCTGCAACAGCCTTCTCGGCAGCGAGCTGCATCTGCTTCTGCATGTTTTGCTGGAGCAGCGTCTGATCGAGCTCCATACCTTCGTCACTTCGATCCGCGACCGCCACGTTGACCGGTGCCGACACGCTGATCATCGTGCCCGAAGTGCCCGAAGTGCCCGAAGTGCTCGTGGTAGCGAGGGTTGAAGCAGGCCCAGGGCCGAGCGGGGTGATGGTGCCGCCCTGCGCCCCCATCATCAGATAGGTCTTACCCCCCTGGTTCAGCAGTTCTGGCCCAAGCTCGTTGACCTGGTAGAGCGAGTTTGCTGCTACCGGCCCGCCACTCGCGCGCTGGCCGGAGACGAAGTTGTCCATGATGTCCGGGCTGTATCCAGCCTGGGTCGATCCGGCGGAGGTAGTTCCGCCACCGAAGTAGCTTGCAGCTGCAGACGCGCCAAAGCTCACCAGGCTTCCCAGCAGCCCAGAAGCAGCCTGCCGGGTCGCGATCCGTGCCATATCGGCAAGCACCGACTTGGTGAAATCCGAGAATGACCCTTTGCCGGTGATGGCGAAGTTCACGATCGAGTCTTCCATGCTGGAGTAGGCATTGGTAAACAAGGTTCTCGTCTGCCCTGCTACATCCCTTGCCTGCTCCAGGTAGTTCTGGAAGGCCGACGATGCACCCTTGCGCCAGTCGCCCTGCGCGGCGGTCATCTGGCCGTAGTTGGCGATGGTGGTTTCCTGTAGATCCCTCTCGGTTTTGCCAAGGGCCGCCAGTTTCTGGTTGTACTCATCGAGGCTCATGCCGCGGGAGCCGTCGCCATACTGGTTGGCCAAGTCCAGGCGTTGTTGGTTCATCCGGTCGGTGATGCCGTTCTGCTGGTCCTGCAAACCGCGCTGACGGTCGCCAAGCCCAAGGCCATCGGCGGCGCGCTGCCCCTGCAACCTCAGCGCCTGGACCTGCTGGTCAAGGGCGTCGGTGTAGGTCTGCACTGCCCTGGCCTGCTTGGCCAGTCGGCCCTGCTCATTGGTCGCCAGCACCGAGAGCTCGGTATCGGCGTCCTTCTGCGCCTTGACCATGGCGGCGCGGGCATCCGCGATTTTCTGGTCAAGCTGGATTCGCTGCTGGGCGCTGGTGGTGTTCTTGCCTTTTGCCTCCTCCAGAGCTTTGATCTCGGCCTCGTAGGCGTTCGTGACCTCGGCCTTCTGCTGCTCGATGATTGCGGCCCGCTGGGAGGCATACGACTCCTGGGAGATCAGGCCGGCCTTCTGCGCCGCATCCAGCTCCTTCTGGTGGTTTTTATACTCGGCCAGGATGGCGCTCAGCGCGTTCTTCTGGTCGTTGAACCCGGAAAGGTCGACCGACGCAGCTCGTCCAGCTGAATCCTTGAACTGTTTGGCGATGTCGGCCTGCACCCGAGCGATGTTCTCGGGCTTGAGCCGCTCATCATTCGGGTTGACCTTGCGGATCGCATCAAGAGACTTGTTGTACTCCTTGAGGGCATCCGCGCGCTTCTCGGCGTTGGTTCTTGCGGACTTCTCCAGAGCGTCGATCTTGCCGATGGCCAGGATAGCCGCCTGCTGCCGCTGGCTATCCAGTTCCCGGGCCTTGGCAATCGCCTGCTGTGTGTCTCGCTGCTGGATGAGGGCCTTGAGTTCAAGGTTGGCATCAGTCAGCTTTTGCTTAGCTGCGGTGTCGTCAGGATCGCCGTTCACCGCGCTCTGCGCAGCAGCCACGCGTTGTTGCGTCTCTACGATGCGACTCGCGATATCCTGGTCCCGGCCAATGTTCTTGACTGAATCTACGGTTGCAGCCACCTCACCACGCAGCGCTTTCCAGCCGCGCTCCCAGATGGACAGGTTCTCGGTGACCTCCTTGCTCCGGTTCTTGATGGTATCGACATAGGAGTCGGTGAGCAGCTTGGCAGCCCCGATGGTGTCGCCTTGCTCCTTCAAGGCAACGATCTGCGAGTAGGTCGCAGCGGTCAGGAAGTTGTACTGCTCGTTGAGGTCCTTGGCGGCAGCCACTGGATCCTTTCCGATCTTCACGAACTCGGCCACGGTCTCCTCGACCGCTGTACTAGTCGCCGAGCGCCACTCCAGTGCGGCCTCGGTGATTTCGACGAAGCTATCGGAGGCGATCTTCCCGCTACCGGCCAGCTGGGTGAGTACCTCAGCTGCCGCGCCGGTGGTGCCTACCGTAGCCGCGACCTGGCGCGCCATTCCGGACATCTGATCCGCCGTTGTGCCGGCGGCATTACCGGTCTTGATCAGCTCCTTCTGGAAGCTGACCGCCTCCTCGCTGCCCGAATAGTAGGCGTACCCGAGCACGCCCACTGCTGCAGCCGCGACGGTGAACGGGTTCACCAGGCCCATGACATAGCCGCCGAGCGCCTGAATAGCCGGGCCCACACCGCCAAACATATCCTTGAGCTGCCCGCCCTGCTGCAGCAGTACAGTGAGCGGCGCCTGTCCGCCCTGCAGGGATACCACGATGTCGGTGAACTGTGCCGGAACGCCCCGCAGAGCAGCAGCGGTGGCTTTTGCCGACATCCCGGTTTTGTTCAGTGCTGCATCTGCACCGCCCAAGGCTGTGCGGGCCTGGTCGATCTTCGCCTGGTACTCACCGAAGGTCTCTGCATCGAGCGCGCCACTGGTGCGGAAGCCCTTCAGTTTCTGCTCCATCTGGTCCAGCCGGCTCATGGCCGCGACGGTCGGGTCGATCTTGCCCAGCAGATCTTCAAGCGCCTGGCCTTCTTCCCGATGCGCGCCGGCGGCCTTCTTCGCCGCCTCCGCCTGGCGCTCTTCTGTGGCGATGAGGGCCTGGGCCCGGCTGTTGATGGACGCTTGACGACTGGCACTGTCCGACAGCACGGCGTTCGCTTGGGCGGTTACCTCGGCGCTCTGTTCAGTCGCCCGGTTCAGCGACTGCACATACTGACTGGCCTCCAGCGAGGCCTTGGCCACGGCCAGAATCCTGGCTTGCTGCTCGTCGGCGGTTTCGGCGGCGCGCCGGCCAGCCTGGGCACCGGCATCAGTGGCGGTGGTGAGCGCCTCCTGCACCTTGCCCGCCTGCGCGGCCTCGGTCCGGAACGCGCCCATGTTCGCCGCGGCGCTGCTGAATGCCGTGGAAGCGCTGGTAACGGCGCGCCCCACGGTGGCCATCTGCTGCGCCAACTCTGTCTGCTTGGCGTTAAGCGCCTGCAGCTCCTGCACAATCTGCCGGGTGTCACCCTGCAGGCTGCCCAGAGCAGTCTCCCAGGCGCGACCGGTTCGCCCGGCCGACTCCTCGCTACGCTTGCCAGCGTCCGTCAGCTGATCGAGGTTGTCCTTGGCTTCGACGGCATCACCGGAGTCGATCTGAAGACCGAGAGAGGCAATGGTGGTCATGATCTACTCCATCGATTCGGCCATGACGGCCAAGGCCTCAACCTCCATCACGCGGAGATCGGGGAAAATGTCGGTGAGGTCGCGGCGCTTGATGCCGAGCATTGCGGCCGTTGAGGGAATGGCGGTGTAGTCCAGGCCGGATGGGCCGCCCGAAGCCACCCGCCACTGCGTACCCATCGCATCGAACAGGCGGAAGGCCGGCCAGGCATCTGGCCAGACCTCCACCACCTCCTCCTCGATGTCCTCAAGGGTCAGGCCCAGCGCTGCCAGTTGCTCGGCGGACGGACCACGCTCGTAGCAGGCCCGGGCCGCCGCCTTCAGTTTCCCAGGCGGGCCGGACTGTAGGCGGCTTGGTAGGCGTCGATTACTGCCTTCGGTGCGCCGGTGCAGGTGCGCACCAGGTCGGCGATGGCCTCGGCGCTGAACTCGTCCTCCAGGTCCCAGCCTGTGACGATATCGCCCAGCTGCTCAGCCTGCAGGGCGATTTCACCGGTAGTGACCTCCTCCCAAGTCACCCCGTCCTTCTGGGCCTTTTCCGCCCAAGCGTCGCGCGCCTTGTTCCAGCGGTCGAACATTGCGGACAGGGCCACGCGGTCCATGTAGCGGAACTGGAATTCCACCGGTGCCGGCTCGGCGCCAATGCGCGGAACCTGCACCACGGCAGCGAAAGTGGGGCTCTGCGCGATTTTGATCTTCGCCATGAGAATTCCTTACGCGCCGGCCAGGTAACGAAGCGAACGAGCCGACAGGCCGACGCTGATGGTACGGGTCATCACGTTGTTCCGCTCCATTGTGGGGTCTGGAGTGATGCTGACGTAGCCCGGATACAGGATCTGGTCACCGTTTCGGAGCTTCATGCGGATCACCGCAAGCTCTTTTGAAGCGTCGTAACCCTCAACAGCCTCAACGTACGCAGCGGACGGCTGGTCCTCAACCACGATCGACAGGTTGGTCGGGTTGCGGTTGGTCGGGAACTGCTTGTCATCATCGTCTTCCAGATATCCGACGGTCGCATATTGCTGCTCACCGCCGGACGAGTTGAACGAAGTGACCTTGGAGATTTGCACCCAGTCGGACACGGGCAGCACAGAACCAACACCCGCACCAGCGGTAAAGCGCTCGACATCGCTGGTATCAAGGCCGGCCAGGGAGAACGCGTCGGCAGCAACAGCGGATGCCTTAACGGCACGGTCATTGATCAGCGCCCAGCCGGAGTTGACCAGCAGAACGTCGCCGTTCTGGATGGTGTGACCGGCAGCAGTCGCCACCGGAGGCTTCGCATTGGTCAGTGCGGTGAATGGAACTGCAGCGCCGATGACGCGTGCAATCTCCAGCACTGCGCCGTTTGGCAGCGGGAAGCGTGCGGCCATGGTTTGATTCCTCTTGATAGCCCGCCGGGCGGCGGTTGGTTATGCCCCAGCGGGCGGTAGATCCGCGACACCGCGGTAGGTGAAGCTGGCCGGGACCGTGTAGGTCGCCGACTCGGTAATGGTTGGCCCCTGGTCAACTGGTTCGGTGACCAGGCCCTCGAAGCCGTTGCGGCTGAGCTCCGAATCCACTCGGAAGAGGCTCGAAAGCTCCTCGACCAGACTCTCAGCGGTAGCCAGTGGCTGACCCGCCGGGCAAACGATGCTCACCTGGTAGACGCCGGTGTACTCGTAGGCATCGCTGCCCAGGTAGCGGCAGGTAGTGCCCGCCGGCAGCTGGAACGCTTGCAGGTAGGTTTCGTCGGGCCCGGCCTCGAAACCCTGCTCGAAGTTCGCGACCCTGATCGGGCGCGCCGTGGCCCAGGCCATCAGCTTGATCTCGATGGCCTGCCTGGCTCGTGCTTGGCTCATACTCGGTGGATCCTGATGGCTTCTTCGACGATGCGCTGGAAGTCGGCGACGGTGACACGCACCATGCCGGCAGGCGCCTGCGAACTGTGGCCGTACTCCAGAGGAAGGGCGTACGGAAGGTTGTTGACGATGTAGGCGGCCTCGCCAGCGGACAGATCACCGGCAGCCAGGAGAAGCCTGTCCAGCGTCTCGCCGGCGCTCTCGATTTCCTCGATCTCGCCTGCCGCCGGTACGCCGGTGGTGAGCTGCCAGTTACTGCGGAAGCGGCCGCCCACGTAGCCCTGGCCAACCCTCCGAACGCCGAACCCGAAGTTCTCGCGTTGCTCGCGCTTGGTCAGCGGCTTGCGCAGCCGCAGACCGCCCTTCAGGTTGCCGCTCTTGGTGTAGTTGGCCTGGTTGGATGTGATGCTGGCATTGATGGCCGCCGCCTTGGCGTTGTAGGCCGCGATCTGCTCCTCAGCGCTGCCTTGGGCCTCGACGTTAACCTTCCAGAGGTCAGGGTTGCCCACCGGTGACATGGTCACCAGCCTCCGGCCAACCATGATCACGACCTCACGGAAGGTCAGGTCCATCGACTCCTTGGCTGCCTCTGCGAACTGCTCCAATTGCGCAGCAAAGCTGCCATCCAGGCCGCCGTAGCGACTGGTCATGTGTGAGCCGCGGGCCATGGTCATTTCCTCAACTGGATGGTCCACGTAGCCTTGGCCGCGTCTTGCCCGACGTCCACGACTCGATAGCCGCTGATGCGATCGCCGATGGCAGGGATGGCAGGGGCCTCTGTGACCGTGTCGCCGTCCTTCACGAGTAGCTCGTTCTGCAGCGCTTTGAGGCGCACGTCTGACGCCAGGATGCGCGTGCCGTCGATCTCCCGGGCCTTGTACTGGCCGAAGACGCCACGACCGACATAGTGCAGCGTTGTCGCCGGCGTACTGCCGCCCTTCTCAGGGTCGTAGGTGCCAGGCACTGACCGGCTGCCATCGACTGCCGCCACTGCGTCGGCCAGGTCCGTATCGAAGGCCTTGGCCAGTTCGACCTGTAACTCACGTCGAAGCCCCATGTCACCCCCTGACGATCTTGACCTGGCCGTTGCCCAGATACCGCGCCAGCAGGGCCAAGGCGAACGACTCGCCCGCGCTGATGGCCTTGGATGTTGCCGAGTAGGTCTTGCTGCTCGACACGCCGTCAGCATCCACGGACTTGCTCAGCACGCCGGTTTCTTTCGCCTGGTACAGGTTGCCCACCGCCGCCTCCGCCGCCACCTCCGCGCCCGCCTGCACGACATCAGCGGGAACTGTGTCGAACTCGGGCAGGCCCTGGTTGGTGAGCCAGGTGTTGGCCATCAGCACCGCGCGCGCCTTCTTTTCATCCGCCGTCCAGGCCTGGCCCAGCAGCGCGTCGACCTGCTCGATGCTGATGTAGGTCGTCATTACGCGGCCCCGTCCAGCAGCTTCTGCAGGTCTTCCAGGGTGGCTTCAGGCGCGAACTGGACGCCCTTCTCGGTCAGCGCAGCCTGCAGCTTTGCCTTCTGCTCGGTTTCTTCAGCGGCTTTCTTTTCCGCTGCGGACTTGCTGGCCTTGGAGGCTTTGCCCTCCTTGATCGGCTCGGGATGCTCGTATCCCTCCGGCGCGAACTTGGCGTCGATGATCTTGTAGCCCTTGCGGCGCAGGAAGGTCTTGCGCTCTGCCGAGACCGGGTGCTGCTCGTAGATGATGCTCTCGCTCATGGCGATCTCCTGAGGAAGGCGCCCCGAAGGGCGCGGTACCGGTTACTTGGTGGCGTCGCCGATGGTCATGACGCCGGCCGAGCCCTTGATGCTGTTCGCCACCAGATCCCAGTTGGTGCCGGTGGACAGCTCGGAGTTGGTCGGCGACTTGCCGCCGTTGGCGGTGTCCCAGGTGTAGCCCTTGAGGCCCATGCCGAAGGTGTAGTCAGCCTGCATGGTGGTCTCGATGCGCTCCTTGCCGTTGGATGTCTCGATGTTGGTGATCAGGTCGGAACCATCCATCACCATCGCGGCGCCGTCGGCCAGGCTCAGCACCTTCTGCTTGTTCGGGGTGCCTGCCTCGTACAGCGCCGGGGCGTCGGTGACGATCACCGCCTTGCCCAAGACATCGACGACCAGAACGCCCCCGGCCTGGAAAAGCTGCTGGTTGTTGGCCAGGTTCTTGCCGATCAGGGCGTGATACTGCGCGCCGGTCATGACTTGGGCGATGAGTCGAGCCGAAGCATCGCCGAACAGCGCGTGAGCGCCGTTGATGGCGATATAGTCGACGCCAGCAGTGGCCGACACATCGTTGACCGCTCCCGGTTGGTTGCCGATTGCAGCAACCAGTGCAGCGATGGCGGTGTTCAGCTGGTCCGACACGATGGCCTCGGACAGGTTGCGGCTGATGACCTCCAGCGCCTCCTCGGGATTCTTCTGCACCCAGGACAGCTGGGCAGGCTCCCACAGGATCGGGCCGAAGCCGCCGGCGATCTTCACCGAGTCGTATTGTTTCTGCGACAGAGGGGTTGCGGCCTGGCTGCCGTTGGCGGCGTAACGGTCCACGCGGCGTTGTGCACCGTGCAGGCCGGCCCAGAACGATTCCTGCAGGAAGTCACCGTCGATACCTTGGGTGGTGAGGCGGATGGAGCCTGCAGATGCGGCGTTGAACTTATCGACATCCTGGGTAAGGGTTTCGATGGTGGCGTGGCGAAGGTATTCGTTGAACACCTTCATGTTCGAAAGGGCCATTGGGCCTCCTTATTCGCTTGCGGTCAGGCCCTTGATGGCTTCCAGGCGTTCAGCCTTGGTTCCACCGAAGTTGCCCTTCATGGTTTTGTGCTGGCCACCGCCGTTCGGCGCGCCGCCGCCATTGGCGCCGGAGCTCTTCAGGATGTGGTCGCGATGGGGGTACTGCGAGACGAGGGTTTCGAGCGCTTCGTTGAAGTCGGCCAGTTCACCCGGGCGAGCGCGGCTGAAGATCTTCTGGCCTTGGGTGTCGTAAGCGACGACCTTGCCTTCCTCGATCTTGAAGTTGCTGCCAAAGGCGGCCTGGACCATGTCAGCGGGAACAGCCATCTTCTCGGCGATGAACTGGGAGCGCGCGAAGCTGCCGCCGATCTTCTCGGCATACAGCTGCTGCTCGAAGGTCTGCGCCTTGCCGTTGGCTTCATCCAGCTGGGTTTGGAAGGCCTTGCTGATTTCGCCCTTCACCTTCTCGATCTCGCCGGCATCCACCAGCTTCTTGGCGTCGAGGTTGGCGACGATCTCCAGGGCTTTCTTGGCAGCCGCAGCATCTTCGATGCCTTCGAATGCCTTGGCGGTCTTCTCGAAGCCGTCGGCGCGCTCGCGGTGCGACTTGGCTTCGGCGTTCAGCCGGGTGATGGTGTTGCGGGTGCCTACAGCGTCGAAGGCGACCTCCTTGCCATCGTCCTCGACGTAGACCGGCTTGCCATCTTCGATCACGGCATACTGCTTGCCATCCACTTCAACGGTTTTGAGTTTCATCTCGTCTCTCTGGGCCATCCGGCCTGTAGGTGAGCCATCCGGCCCCAGTTGCGCCCCGTCCATCCGAACCGCAGGCAGAAAAAAGCCCCGCACGAGGCGAGGCCTTGAAGTTGCGCGCCACGAAATCGCAGGTGATGGATTCGTGGCGCGGTGTTACTTGAGCCGATCCTGCAGTTGCGCAAGCGTGAGTAGCTTTCCCTTGTCGTTGTAGAACGCGCTGAGCTTCAGCCCGCCCTCACGCATCAGTCGGCCACGTTCCGGCCCAAGGATCTCGTCCTGGCGCGCCGCCGACTGCTTGCTGAGCCATTCGGCGTAGGTGGTCGACTCTGATACTTGGCCGTCCATGCTCGCCCGCGTTGCTCCGTCGCTGAAACCCAGGGCCTTGGCGCTCTTGAGCACCGGGACCTTGGAGGAGCGGCAACAGAAGTGGATACGCCCCGGCCCCGCCAGCCACGGGATCGTGTGCCCGATGGGCTTGTAGGTGCCCAGCGTGTACGGCAGGCGGTCACGGATACGGCAGTCGGACGATGTGTGGTTATCCAGAGTACTCAGCCACTCAACGTGGCTGATGATGTCGCTGTTGGCCTCGTAGGCTGCGTCACTGGCTGTTTCAGCCGTGTGAGACACCGCAGACCGCACTACCGCCTCAACATCGCGCCTGGCCTTCTGGAGGGCTCCGTCGGCGTATTTCTGAACCCGGCTACCCATGACCGTGCGGACGATCTCCGCAGTGGTGCGCCCCTCGACAACGCCCGAGCGCACGGCATCGCGCACTGCGGCAGCGCGACTGGACTCGATGCCGGCCATCCACTCCCTCAGCAAGCGCCCCCGGAACGGTCGGGCCTGGGCGATCGCCTTCACCGCGCTGAACGCTGGTGAAACGACCGGGTACGCCTCCTGCACCAGGGCCGGGAGAACGGCGCGCAGCGCGCTTTGTTGGAACGCCAGCTCGTAGCTGATCAACCCGTCGGCCATCTGGTCCATGGCCAGGCGAATCTCAATGAAGGTCTGCTGGTTGATCCGCAGCACCGCCGACAGGGCGATATCGACAGCTGCGGCCGACAGGTCGGTGCCGAGGTTGTCGATGGCCTCGATCAACGCGGCGCGCAGGTCGGCGTCCTTGCTGTTGAGGATTTTGATGATCGTCACAACCTGACTGTTGCTCAGCCTGGACAGGTCGACCTCATGCCCGATCAGCTCGTTCAGCAGCTTCTCGTTGACCGTCTTCATCACAGCGTACCGAGGGACGGGCCCTGGGCCTCAATCTTCGCCAGTTCCTCTTCCCAGTCGTATTCGTCGCTGATCACGCCGCGGCGCTGCATCTCGGTGAACAGCGTCTCCTTACTGATCATCCCGGCATTGGCCATGGATACCAGCGTCGGCAGCGACACCTCCGGCATGTAGTCGACATCGAAGTTGCCGCGCATCTCGACCGTGCCGCCCTCGCCCAAGCCGCGGTAATCGGCCATGAACTGGAGCAGTTGAGCCAGGCAGTCGGCGAAGTGGTGCGCCATGCGTGCCAGTGGGGACAACTCCTGCGCCGCCTCCTCCTCCGCCTGAGTGGCGGTCTTGGTGGCCGTCTTGTCCGGCGTCAACAGCTTGGCCCCGGCCATACGCATCTCGTTGATCAGGTCCTGCAGCGCGGTGCGGCCCGACTCAACGGCCTGGCCGGTGTGCTCGACGTACTTGAGGTCACCGTCCTTGGGCAGATCGGTCAGTTGGCCGGTGCCAACCTTGAACTCTGGCGGGATCACCTTCCCCTGGTTGTCGTACTGGGTCTGGATTCCGATGCGAACCAGGATCGGCACGCGAATGACATGCAGGATGTTGTCCTGGTCGCTCTGGCTCTGCCAGTGCTTCACGTTCAGGTGTGCAAGCTCAATCAGCGGCGGCTTGGCCGTCATGAAGCCGGTCCGGCCCGTGTAGAAAGTGACCCATGGGATCGCGGTCAGGCTGTTGGTGCCTTCCTCGTGCAGCTCCCAGGTACCGCCAGAAGCGGGCTGCTTACCGCGCACGGCCTTGGCCGACCTGCGATAGGTTCGCCAGGCACCCAGCTCCAGCACGCGAATCTGCTCGACGCACTTGGCGCCGAATTCGCCATCCTCCTCCTCGACCACCTCGATGTAGCGGACCATGGTCAGCACACCGCCCTTGGAGCGCCAGCCCAGCACCTGCTCAGGCCTCACCATCACAACGTAGGGGCGAACACCGGCGGCCTGCTCGTCGGCCTGGGTCTTCAGTTCGCCCGCGGGAGGATGATCGACGAAGGCGTGGCACAGGCCGTGGCTCAGGCCCTCGGTGAAGAACCCGACAGCCCAGGAGTTGAGATCGTTGCCGGCGTGATCGATGTCCCTGGTCATCTCAACAATGGCTTCGGGCACATCGTCGCCCACCTGAAGCGGCTCGGCGAAGACGCGGGAGGTCATGTTGCCGACCGTCTCGGAGTACGCCGGCAGCAGGGTCGAAAGGCGCAGGCGCTCTTTGTAGGCCTCGTCGTCTTCGGCTGGATACTGCGGCAACAGGGTCTTGCCCGCCGCGCGCATTGCCATTGTCCCGCCCATGAGCGGCGAGATCACGGCCCAGTAGGCGCGCATCGCGTCGACAGCGGGCAGCGTGATGCTCGGGTTATCGCTCATGGTCACATTCTCAGGGATTGGCTTGTGGCCGTTGCCACGTTGATCGGGTATCGCTTGGCGATGAAGTAACCGGCGGCGTCGTTCATGTGGTCATGACCCTTCTTCGGGTCCTTGTCGGGTTCGCCATGCTTGTCGTAGGTCTGCCGCTCAAGGCACAGCGTCAGCTGCGGGCACTGGTCGATGTTGACCTTCAGCCGGCGCTCGCCGTAGGCGTTCATGAGCATGGCGTTGACCGAGTTCACCCGGTCTTTAACGCCTGGGTTCTGGCTGTCCACGATCACCGTGAAGCCAGCCTTGCGCAGCAAGGACAGGTCGGACTCGCTGGCGTTCTTGCTGCTGGTGTTCTGTCCGCTGGCGTCTGGATAGACGGCGATGCCGTGCCCGGGGAAGCGCGCCTTGATCTTCTCGATCATCTCCGGCGTGTCGCGCACTGAGTGGAACTCATCCAGGGCCAGCGGCAGGCCATCGCGGACGACGTAGACCACCGCGGCCATCTTCATGACGTTGAAGTCCATGCCGATGTGCAAGGCCTCTCCCGGCTTGATTCGCTCGTTGGTGCGGCTCTCGCTGCGGCTGAAGGTGTAGTAAACGACTCCGGCGTAGTTCTCGAAGCTGGCTTCGTACTCTTGCCGAAACGTGCGCGGGTCCATCTTTCGGCGTGCCGCGTCCAGCTCTTCAGCCGGTACGTTTCCGCCCTGCAGCGATGTGTAGAGCCAGCTCTTGTGGTCTGGCTCGCCACCGGTCTGGCCGTCGCGGTAGGTGTCGAAGCAATGGTTGAAGCCTTTCGGGGTGCCAATGCGCAGCGCATGTCCGCCCTTGCACTTGCCGACGCCAGGTACGACGTACTCGCACGTGGACAGCATCGGTCGCAGGACTTCTTCCCAGGCAGCCCATTTACAGTCCGCCCATTCGTCCACCAGGACGAAGAACAGGCCGGAGCCGCGCAGGTCGTCGTAGTTCTCCAGACCCACACAGCGAATCAGGTGCCCGCTCTTCAGCGTGATGAGCATGTCCGACTCGTTCGGCTTGCATTCCCGCCACTCTCGCGGGATGGCCTGCTTCAGTCGGCGCCAGAACACCCGGCGAGCCTGTTTCTGCGTCGGGGCTGCATACCAAATCTCATCCTCAACGCTAACGCCCCACTCAGCAGCCAGTCGGGCTGCGCGGCGCATCTCTGCCTTGCCGAGGAACGTCTTGCCGAATCGGCGACCACAGACCGCATCACGGAAGCGCGCATTGCGCTGGAAGCCCCACTGATAGATGTTCGCCTGCTTTGGCGTCAGCTTTACTGGCGGCTCAGAGGTGCGGGGTAGTCGGGCCATCTTCGTCAGGGCTCAAGGTGTACTCGGCCTGGGCGAACTCGCCCTCAACCTCTTTTGGTGGCTCAAGCTCACGGCGCAGCTTCTCGTTGGCCAGTCGCTTGTTCTCAACCTCGATTCGCTTCAGCTCGACATCCAGTTCAGCGTGCCCGGGAGCACTGAACATCCCAAGGTGCCGGCCGATATCGACCAGGGCGCCCTTCTTGTCGTGCAGCTTGACCTTCAGACCGTCGCGCCCTTGGGACACCTCAGCGATGGCGGCAGCAGTGTCATCGTCGATCACGGTCGAGTCGATGAGCGCCAAGCCGTGGTAAGGCACCATGTCTTCGGCGCCCTCATCATCCGCATCAGCCATGCGAACCATCGTCTCACCCCAGCGGACAACCTTGCGGATGTCGCTGAAGCCGATCTTGGCCAGTTCGCGTAGCACCATATCCTGGGTGATTGCCACCCTGCCGGAGCGCGCCTCCATGCCTGCTTGGATGGCCTTCTGAATGTCAACATTTGTCAACAGGCGATTTCCAGCTTGGCGAGCGGTCTTAGCGCTGAACCCTGCACGAATAGCGGCCTGTGTGGCATTCAGGTCGATCAGGTACTCGTCGACGAAGCGCTGCTGTTTTGCTGTCAGCGCCATAGGGAATCCTTGAGACTTCTGCGCCTCGCTCGGGCAGTACTTGAAATGGTGGCGTGTTGCCGGTATTGATGCGAATCCAATCACGCAAGGAGCTTCAAATGGCCAACGCCATCGAATCCATCGTCAACAACGCCATTAACGGTCGTGGCGGCAACGTTGACCGCCCTACTGCTGTAGCGGCAGCACTTGAACTGATCGCAGCGAAAGTCTCAAACGCTCCCAGCAACGGCGGAATTTTGTCTCAGGAGATGGACAACCTATCAAAGTACGCAGACCAGATCCAAGCAGCGCTTGCCAAGAAGTAAGCCATCGGGCGCCGCGCTAACCTGTGGCGCCACTTCTCCTCGCACCACGAAACGGCGCATCTCTGTTTTGTGGCGCGCCTTAGCGAGTCACGAACAAGTGCCCTCGCCTTGCCCACGCATACAGCACGATGCCGGCGTGAATCATCACGGTGAAGGGGCTGATCATGTTGACCTGCATTGCGGCCAGGAACGACCCGAATGCGCCAATGGCGACCAGGTAGAACGCAACCGACAGCATCGGCTGGTCTATGGGGCGAACGCGCCGTAGGTAGTCACAGGCGGCGATGACCACCAAGACGCACAGGAAGGCGTCCGTAGCGGCCATTGCCGACATGAGGGTCGTGTTCATCAGGTAGCTCCTTTGGCACCGAACTGTCCTACCAGTGACTTCAGAACTGGGATGATGTTCATTGCCAGGAGGCCTATCAGAAAGGCCACGCCGTATTGGGTTTCTCCGCTTGTGCCGAGGCTGAAGTAGCTGATGGCGAGCGGGGTGCAGAAGACTGCCGAAGCGAAGCCGGTGAAGAAGGCGGCGACCGCCTGGCCGCGGGTGAGGCCTCGCAGGAAGGTCAGCGAGAGGATCGCTCCTGCGAAGCCGCCAATGATCACGCCGTACTTCACCAGCAGGACGCCGGCAGTCGTGCTTGCTGGTTCGGCCATGAGTGGTTCCTAGAAGAAAAGGCCCGGAGGGGAGGCCCTATTGAGGGACCGGGCAAAGGTGCGGAGCAGCACTTAACGAATATGGAGCGGATACAGGGACTCGAACCCTGAGCCTCCGACTTGGAAGGACGGCGCTCTAACCGATTGAGCTACATCCGCTGATTTGCGTGTCTTTCCACGCCGCCCGCCGAAGACCATCGCAGCGCTGGCACCCCAATGCACCAGTCTCGCCGATCCGGTCACGCGCCACCCTGAAAGCATGTGAGGTCAGGGTGCGCGGGCTGCCGGTGTTTTTCCGTACACCACACTACCGGCTAGCAGTGTCCAGGCTGTCCCGTTAGGGCCTGCCCTGGCTGCAGTTGCGTTTCTTGCGCGCACAAAAAAGCCCAGCACTTGGCCGGGCTTTTGATTGGTGTTTGCCGAAGGCAAAACTGTAACAATGGCGATACGGTATCACCAGCCGAACGGGAACGCAATAGGGCCTCAAGCGGCCCTTTTCATTTCGTAGATTGCGGCGGCTACCGGGCTCAGTGCCTCCTTGTCCAGATCCTCACAGCAGTCGAAGGCCAGGCGGACGAATCCGGCCCAATCCCTCTCCCAGTTGGTCGACTCAAGCTTGACGTCGTAGTGCGCGACCATCCACGCACGGAAGCCCTCGGGCGACTCCAGCGGATCGTCGTTGGCCGACTGTCCGCCTTGGTGCATGTACCTGTACCGGGCCATGACGCCCTTGACCACGTACTCGAGCTTTTCTCGCTTGACCGCGGTCATTCGAGGCGAACGCTGCTGAACCATGAGGAAGACCACCTCCTCTGCCGTTTCCTTGTCATCCACGTCGAGGCGCGGCGCGTACATGAAGTGCCCAAACGCCTTGACGTGCGGCTTGAGCTTGTCGATTGCAGACTGCACACCGCCCGCGATTACCTGGTGAGCGGCATGGCCAGCGTGGCGCTGCCGTTCGGTGGTCTGCACCATGGCGCCCAGCAGGCCGAGCTGCTCGATGAATGAACCCTGGCTGTCCCAGGCCGTGTACAGGCAGTCATGCCAGGCTTGCCGTGCACTGTTCAGCTGCATTGGCCGTTCTCCTTCTTGCGGCGGCTCGCGATGCCCTTGGCGCGCACGACGCACCAGGTGGAAGCGATGGTCATGGCCAGCAGCAGCGCGCCGCCGGTATCTGCGATAGTCCAGGTCATGCCGCTGCCCTCCTCAGGTCTTTGAGCTTCTGCCTGTACAGAGCCTTGATGGCCTGCAGGTCTTCGATGGTCAGGCGCTGGGGCTTATGAGGCCCTTCGAGGAATTCCACGGCCTCGGCGCCGATGCGCTTCACCAGCCGGATGCGGTACTCGACCGCGTTACCCGACAGGTTCCGGTTGCACTTCACGCACTGGCGGTGGACGTTCAGCGGCTCGAACCGCAGCTCCGGGCAGGCGCCCACCGACCGGTAATGCCCGGCGTCCCAGCGGCTGCCGGTGATGAGGTCGTGGTCGCTCGGCAGCGAGTCGCAGCTGATGCACGGCAGGCCGGCGTCGCGCTCGCGGATGTAGGCGTTGAACGCGGTCTGGGCCTCGGCCATATGCTCGCGGCGGGTCTTCAGCTTCTCCCGGCGCTCCTGCAGGTCCTGGCGGGCCTGCTTCGTGATGGCCTTGGCCGCGACCTTCTGGAGCTTCGGGTCTTTGGCCATAGCCAGGGCGCAGGCCGGGCTGCAAACCTTCTGCGTCGATAGCATGGGCTTGAAGCGCTGACCGCAACCTGGTGCCTTGCACTTCTTCGGTTTGATCTCAGCTACACGCATGGCTCGGCCTCCTTGGCTTTCTGTTGCTCGCGCTCGAAGTCGCCGCGTAGGGGAATCAGGAAGCGCTCTTGAATCAAGAAAATGCCGCCGACATCGACGCGCCCACCATCCCCTACCGCTGTAGCTCCTTCAGCATGTACGGCCCACGCCACGTACCCGCTGGCATTCGTGGCCTTACTGCCATTTGGCGTATCGAACACCTGGCCAGGGGCAAGCTTGATCATCAGTTCTACGGCCCTGCCGATATTCGGTGACGTCCCAGTGCGAGATCCGGCAACCAGCGCCAGGTCGCCCGGTTTGAATTGATGACTCATGCCGCCTCCCACTGCTCAGGCATCTGCCCTTTGGGCTCGCTCCAGCGCACACCACGCTCGGCGCCGAACACGTACATGCACTCGATGACGTCGCCCAGCTCAGCCACGGACATACGCCGGGTGCTGACGCCAAGCATCACAACGCCGCCGTTGATGCCGGAGGCCATGCGCACCTCCTGGCGGGCAGCAGCAGTCATCAGCGCCTTCCAGTCCTCGCTGTCGAGCTTCTGCATGACGCCGTTCACCGGCCATTCAACTTGGCGCGCGATGTCCGCCAACATGGCCCAGAGCTTCGCGTTCTGCTCCAGAGTGCGACGGGACTTCACCGGGCGGACGATGATCTCGATGGCCCCGGCCACTGAAAGCTCAGTGGCGAACAGGTACGCCAGCCGGCATACGTCACGGACCCGGCTCGGGCCAGAGGACCAGAAGTGGCGAGGTTTTGCGATTGCTTCAGCCACGCTTCACCCCCTTGCGCGCGGCCTTGATCGCTCGGGCCGCCCTGATGAAGCCGCTCGCAGCGCCGCAGAGCATCGCCCAGGCCAGGTACATCGCGTACATAGCGAGCATCGCGCCGCCGGCGCCCATGACTGCGTAGCCAACGAGTTGAGCGAAATTATTCATGGTCATGGCTTCACCTTCAGGCCCTGGGACTCGATGGCGGCACGAACGTCATCTGCGTACAGAACTGGGCCGGCCATGGTCACGATGTCCTTTGGCAGCTCCACCACTACGGCCTCGCGGGAGGCCTGCCAGCCCTTCTGGAACGAATCCCAGTCGGCCTGGGCCATCGGATCGATGTAGTTGTTGCCCTTCGGCGGCTGGCGGCGATGGTCGCGCGAGTTGGTGCGCTCGAAGGCTTCGCGCATTTCACGCATCTTGTTGGTGTCCATCAGTGCTTCTCCTGCATGGCCTGGCCGATCGCAGCTGCGGCCAGAACGATGGCCCTGCGAACGCAGTCGTCTGAGTAAGTGGTGTGAGCGTCGGCTGTCTTGACCAGTACGCCCGGATGGCTTCCAGGCCCGTAGATGGTCAGATCGAGCTTCACCGCCAGGCGGAATGCATCACCGTCGTCTTCCAGTGGGTTCCAAGGCTCGAACCCGGACGGGTTGCCGGGCTCTACCTCAATCCCGAAGGTCGGCCCGTAGGCCAGACTGTCGTCGTACCAGCGGACAACGTAGCCAGCAGCCTTGGCGGCCATCTCCAGCAATTCGCGATCTGTCATGGTCATCACTTGCGCCCCTCAATCCGGTTCAGCACCCATGTGACCGGGATCGCCGCAAGCAGCACCACTGGCGTGATGTAGATCCCGAAGCGCACAGGCTTTGGCAGGTCCAGCGATATGGCGAACTCGCACCACAGATAGGCCATTACGGAACCCAGAACGATCACCGACGGAGCCAGGACGATCATCAGCACCGCTTTCAGATAGGTGCGCATCACACCCCCTCCCCGGCCGGCTGCCCGGCGCGCTTGATGTTCAACTTGGCCATCAGTTGTGCACGGCACGCGGCGGCGCTGGTTGGGATCTGCTGGATCTCCAGCAGCCGGACCTGGCGCTGGCTGGCGTACTCGTCGGCCAGCTGGGCAGCGCTCTTCTGGCTGTCGTGGCCGATGCCGGTTGCGATGTCGCCCAGAGGCTCGCCGGCGACCAGCATGCGGATCGTGATGTCGTAGGCCCGGGCAAATACCTTCTCGGCCCGCTCCACCTCCATCGACCCCAGGTTCTGCGCTTCGCACTGCAGGGCCGCGTGGCGTACCGCTGCGTGCGTCCAGACGCGTGACCCTGCCCTGCTGGGGTGGAAGTTCTCCAACGCCTCTGCCAGGGCCCGCGCAAGCGGCGGAATGCCCATCTCTTCGGGAGTCGGCTGGCACAGCTTGATGAACTTGCCGCTGCTCGGGGCGAAGTCGGTACCCAGCAACCGGCACTTCTGGATGCCGAAGCGGATCTGCTCGAGCGTGTTGATGCCCGCGGCGACGAAGGACTTGATCCAGCTGCGCTTGGCAGCCTTCAAGGCCTCGTCATCCGGCCAGGCCTGCTTCCACGCCGGGAAGATGGCCTGCAGCTCCTTGAACAGGGCGTTGACCACTTCGGTGGTGCCGGGGTCCAGTTGCTTCGACGGGGCCTGCACCTCGGCGGGCAGGTTGCGGGCCGTGGCCATGATCTGCGTCACGCTGCGCAGTTTTGGTTGTGCGCTCATAAGCCCCCCAGGTCGTTTGCCCAAGTGGTGTCGTTGAAGTCGGGACCGTTGCGGCGCTGGCCCTGCTGGGCGCCCGGCAGCACCTTCTCCGGGAACAGCCCGGTCCAGCCGTTGCTGATCGACTGGTTGATCACAGCGTCAGGCGAGTGGTGGCCGGCCAGCGTCTTGGCCTGCTTCTCGCAGGTGGTGGCGGTCAGTGGCTTGCGGATCTCTTTGCGGTGCTGGCACCAGTCGGCCCAGGTCTGCTCGCTGACGTTGGTTGGCTTGCAGGTCATCGGATCAAACTTCGGAGCCTTCTTCTTCGCCGAGGGAGCGGCAGCGACCGTCTGCTCTACTGGTTCAGTGACTGATTCAAAAGAGTGACTGGTTCTGGTGCTTTCTGGGCCTACACCCCCTGTAGGCTGTGGGCCTACACCTGTGCTTTCTGGGCCTACAGGGGTGCTGTTTGGGCCTACAGGGGTGCTGTTTGGGCCTACAGGTCGGCACAGGGTTATGCGGTACAGGTTCGAGCTGTTTCCCTTCGGCCCTTCGCGGTTTTCGATACGCACCAAGCCTTGAGCCTCCAAGTGCTTGATATGCTTGCGAACGGTGCTCCGGTCGATCTCGCACTGGTCGGCGATGTGTTGATACGACGGCCAGCACTCGCCCTGGTCGCTCGCGTTGTCGGCCAGCTTGATGAGCACCAGCTTGCGCAGCGGATTGCCGACCTTGGTCTTCATGGCCTTGACCATTAGTTCCATGCTCATTTACCGCGCTCCTGGGTCATGGCGGCATCCCAGTACGACTCGAACGCATCCTTCAGCCGGCCACTCAGGTCCAGGGCAGCTACGTGCTGACCCTCAGAGGCGCAGGCGTCGACATCCTCGATTTCGTCCAGCAGATAGCCTTCGACGTAGGCCTTGGCCTTGTCGCGGAGTTCGCGCAGAGCCAGAAGCTCTCGATAGAAGCCAGCGGGAACGCGAGCCTTCTGCAGCCAATCGTTCTCGGCCCTGAGCTTGTCGTAGGCCTCAGCCATCACGACATCAGGGCCGTGAGGGTCGTAGCTGATGCGGTTTCCTGCTTCGGAAAGCATCTTGACCACCTTGTAACGATGGACTTCGCTCATGCTGCACCCCGCACGGCCTTGTCGTGGGTGTGAAGGCCATCCCCGGCGCATTCACATGCAGCGGCGAGGGACGCTACAGCCCGCTCATGGCGGCGCCTTGCGTTGTACTCGGCCTTCTTCGCCGCCTGGACACGTTCGTATTGGGAGTTGGTGAACATCATCACCGGCAGGAAGTCGTCGTTATCTGGATCGAATTTCCCCTCTGGCCGGCCATGGGCCTGGAAGTAGGTGTCGTACATCGAGCGCAGCTCAGCCTTGAGGGCCTTGGTTGCAGTCGAAGCCTTATGCAGATCAAGGGCCGTCATGGCCGCCCGCTCTACCAGTTGCTGATAGGTAATGGTGGGCATGGTCAGAACTCCAGGCGCTTGATTTCGGACAGCAGCGCACGACTGTGACGCTGGATGTAGATCTGGCTGAGCTTCTTCTTGCGGGACTCGAAGTCCATGCCAACGTCAATCAGGGAGGCATTCACGCGCTGAAGGTGCTCGATGCAGCGGATTTCGCACGGGGTCAGGTGGTCTCGGATCGAGTCAGTCGGGCTGATGCAGTGCGCCGCCCGGTATGCCTTCGAAGGCATGCCCAGAGCGATGCGGTTGATCAGGTCGAACTCGTTGCTGAAGTGGTAGTGTTTAACGTCCTTGCCGACAGACAGGCGACCATGCTTGATGGCCTCGGTCAGGGCTGGGGCCTCAAGGCGCGCTCTCTCACGGGCCTGGCGCCCCTCCACCAACTGGATGTGCCCGACAACTACGGCATCGAAGGTGCGGATTACGTGCAGGTGGAACGCAGGGCTTATCCACATGGCATAGCTGTAGATGAGGTCCCGGCTGGCATAGGTGCCGCCGTATCGACCTGCCTTCGACTCGACAGGTTTAAAACCCGGATTTTCCGTAATTAGAAAACCCTCGATTTCCTTGGTTGCTTGAAGGCTCAACCATTCGTTTGGCCTGATGTCCTTCACAACCCCATCAGCCTTTGCGGCCTTCTCCAGGTCGTTCAGGGAATAGCGCCCCTCGCTGTCTTGCCGGATTTTCACCCCACAGATAGCGATTGGCTTATCACGCGCCACGAAATCGTGGTTCGCATTTTGTGGCGCGAAGGCCACGGTATTGCTTTGGATGGTCTGATGCATATATGATGACCTCACACAAGCGTTACGAATGCAGTACAAGAAACCGGGCGGCCACCCGGTTTTTTTGCGTCTGCGTTTTGGGTGATAGTTCTTTCAACGGCAGTTCCTCATGAGTCCCTCAGGGGCTTATTAGCCCTTGCGAAACGACCGAACGTTGCTTCGGCCAGGCTCTGTTCTCGTCATGCGGTCGAGAGCCTCATTGATGATTCGTGCCGCCAGTTGCTCAGGGGTTAAGCCCTTCTGCCTGGCGAGATACGCCAGATCCGAATTGCCCTTCCCGTCGAGCTGGATTCCCAGCTCTTTGCTTTCTGGCACAGGGCCTCCTCGGCCACTTCAGGCCACGTCAGTCTTCGCGTTAAGCTCTTGCATCATCTGGTCGAGACCGCGCTCCAGAATTTCCCTGGCGAGAACGGCCTTTTGGGTGCGCTTGAATCGAGCCATGGCCGAGAGCAGATCGTCGGCAGCCTCATCCAAGCGAACCTTGGTGGGCTTGTTGTGCAGGTGGTCGGGGTCGAAGTACGACACGGTTGGTTCCTTTGTGGTTGAAAGTGGTTAAGCAGCAGTTTTCTTTGCGCTAGCGCTGGGCTGGGAAGCGTCTTCCTGGGCTTCTTCCTCCAGGGCCTTGAAGACGTCCGGGCGAGCTACGCGCAGGAACATCATTCGGGCACGAGGAATGCCGTGCTTTTTCCAATCGCTCACCGATGGCGGGCGTACCTCGCACAGCTCGGCTACGCGAAATGTCCCGCCCAGAGCTTCGATAATTGCGCTGGGGTTCATGCCTGGGTTCTCCGGCTGGAATCTTAGGTAGTGATATTAGGCATACCTTTTATTTAGGTCAATAGGAATACCTTAGATGCCAGGTGTTAGGCTGTCCTAATGAGCACACTTCAAGAGCGTTTGCGCCAGGTCATGGCTGGCCCACCGAAAATCACGCAGGCCTCACTAGCCCGCGCCTGTGGAATCACGGCGCCCTCGGTGAATGATTGGCTTTCGGGCAAGACCAAAACTATCGAGGGGCAAAACCTGCTCCTTGCCGCTGAGCACTTGGGCGTTACACCCAAGTGGCTGGCAACCGGAAGGGGGGCAATGAAAAAATCGCCATCTGGCGAAGTAGAGAGCTCAAATGTGGAAGCCGCTTTGCAGCCCACAAGATCCTTCTCCTACCCCGAAATCAGTTGGGTTCAGGCCGGTATCGCTAGGGAGGCGGTCGAGATGGGTAACATAGCTCTATGCCCTCAGCACACGTCTGACGTATGGGCTGGCGAGGACGCCTTCTGGCTAAGGGTGATTGGCGACTCGATGACATTGTCTTCGGGAAGTCCGTCATTCCCTGAGGGCTTCCTGATTCTGATAGCTCCAGACATTGAGCCAAGGCCGGGGCAGTTTGTCGTAGCTAGGATGACCAGCACCAACGAAGCGACTTTCAAACAGCTTGTTCGCGATGCTGGGGAGCTATACCTGAAGCCTCTGAACTCGGCGTACCCGACCAGAGCTGTTGATGACGCATGGGAGATCGTTGGCACGGTCGTCGACGGCAAAATGCCCAAATCGGTATTCCTGTAGGGCGCGGCCATGACGCTAACCAAACCCAACCAAGAACTCCGCCGCGACCTTCAAGGCCTTGCATCTGACCTCAAGTGGTCAGCCGTCGAGCTGAAACGGATTGCTGAGCGCATCAGCCTGTCCGGGAATGACCCAGATGCTCAAGCCGTACTGAGGATGTGCCGGTCCTTTCAGGACGCCGAGGAAAGGCTTGCCGGATATGCAGAGGAAACCCACCTGGGGCTAATTGTCCGGGTAAAGACACCTTGCGAGGTGCCAGAGTGAGGATCCGCCGGGCTGGGGAGGATCGGTTGGTGGGGTATGGGGATGAGGTGATGGTGGGGCGGATACTTCGGGCGAAAGAGTAGCTTCGGCAGGGTGCCGAGAGGAGTGATGGAGCAATCCGTTTGGCAGCAAAAACCAAAACTTGCATCGCCCCCATGTAAGATAAATATTTAGGGCTCATGCACACGCGGCAGCATTGATTATGGATAGAGCAATTGAAAAGCTAGTCGTGCCTGAGAAGGTCTTGCGACTGCACATGGAAGGAATAGATGAGCTCGGCGGTGACGTCCGCCTTGGCTCGTTCATTGATAAGCTTTCCTGCCTCAAGGCGGCGCTTGCCGAAACCGAGAGCCTGATGGCCAGCGGAGCACACACGAAGGTAGATTTTGTGGTGAGCGAACTGAGCCATAGCAGCCCGGCGATGATCGGGCTTCGCGGGATAGACCATGCTGATAGCGCAGTAAATGCGGGCAGCATCATGGACGAATTGGCTCGCTTCATAATCAGCGTCCGTGCCAACACCGAGGCTGTAACCTCTGACAAAGCAAAGCTAATCGGCCACCTGAGAAAGTTAGCTAGCGGCGTTGGAGAGAGGTTTTCCAGAATATGGATCGATGGCCCCGGTCTGAAAGTAATAAAGTTCGACGAGGCGGCGGCCAAGGCTTTTGAGCAAGCTCTTCCAGATACGAGAAGAGAGATTGGCAGCTTCAAAGGAACGGTCAAACGTTATTCTGGAATCAACAATCAGCTTTACTTCAAGATTGTCCCCCCAGTGGGGGGTATGGAAATAAAGTGCACATTTACATCTAAGTTGCTTTCCCAGGCCGCCGCTGCAGTAGAGAACACGGCTACCGTTGAGGGCGAGCTTAAGTACTACGGCGACGATTTTTGGCCTTACGAAATTAAGGTCACGACCATTGAGATACACCCTAAAGATTCCGATCTGCCTACCCTGGCCGGCCTAGCAGGGTCCGAGCCGGAGATCGGTGGGGAGCAGGATGCTGAAGATTATGTAAGGGAGCTGCGTAGTGGCTGGTAAGCGGTCTATTGTATATTGGGATACATCAGCGTTCTTGGCATTGCTTAAATCTGAAAGCGGGCATGGGAAGGGAGTGCTCGAATCCCTTACATCACAAGCTGGTGCCTTTGATAGGGGCGATATTATTCTCGCTACATCAACCATAGGCGTCATGGAGGTTTTATCCTCCAACATTACAGACGAAGGGAGAGATAAATTTGAGCTCATGCTGCGCAGGAGTAACTTCCAGCTCGTTATGGCAAATGAGGCAGTCGCTCGCCAAGCTGCATCCCTGCGGAAGCATTGCTATCTATCAGGAAAGGGCGCGGGAAGTACGGAGTATCTTGTGAGCCCGGCAGATGCCATTCATGTAACCTCCGCGATGATACTGCATTCAGACTTATTGGTGACGCTGGACAGCAAAACGAAGGCACGGAAGCAAGAGCTCGCCATGACCGCCGTATCATCGTTCTATCCGGTACCAGGACTGCACCCAGTAAGCATCATGCGTCCTAGTCTTGGCATGATCGGGACCGACTTGCTGTAGCTCTCCTTCTGAGAAGTGCGGCCCGCGCCTGGCTTGTCGCATCTGCGCGACCCGCTTCGGCGGGCTTTTTCATGCCTTCACGCTTTTTTCACGCCCTACCCTGCACAGTGAAGGCTCATCCGATTTCCCTACGTTAGCCCGCATAGCAGTGCGGGCTTTTCTTTGCCTGCTAGGCTCTCCTCATCAGCACGAGGAAACGCCATGACCGACCTTCCAGACGATCCGACCCCAGCCCTGCTCAGCCGACTAAACCAAAACATCAATGCTCTCGGCGCTGCAATCGAGGAGATTGGAATCTGGATCGACCAGCGGGGGTCGACTGATACGTCCGAGCGGATAAGCGAGCATCTTGAAGTGCTTTCGGATAACAGCGACGCCATAGCCGAGCTGCTGGTGGACCTAATCGCTAGGTGGAAACCCGAAGGCCAGAGCGACGAAACAGATTGAGCTGACCAGGCTAAAGATCCCTCTCTGCCCACTTCGGTGGGCTTTTTTATGCCTGCCCACCAAAAGAGTACAAATGTGCTCTATCCAGTATTGCCACTGACCTCCACATTATTTACTGTACATCCATACAGCTAATGGAGTTTTCACCGTGGCCAAAACCAAGACAGCATCCAAGTCCCAAGCCCCTACCCCGCCTACGCGATACGAGCTGATGGGCGCCCGCATCCAGAAGATCGTCAATTCCCCAGCAGCTCAAAGCTCACGCTCCGTCATCCTAGCCAAGGCCGACTATGAGGCCCAGGAAGATTGGGAGCGCTTCCTTGACGAGGTGGCCGAGAACGACAATGTGACCATCGCTCCGTGCGAGGACGGCTCCGTCCGGCTGAGCTGGGTCATATCCAAGGAAGACTGATTTCAGCATCCCTCTTTGCCCACCTAGAGTGGGCTTTTTTGTGCCTGAGCGAAAAAAGTTAGGAATACCTATTGACGAGAAAAGAAGGAATGCCTAATGTTCACATCACCGGGCGGCGCTACACAGCCCCTCGGGAGGCCCTCAAGCCTAACCGCTCTTTAACAACCCAATCGCAGAAAGGCTGCCAGCCAGCGAAACGACTAACGCACCGGGCGTGGGCGACTCCCACCCTGCTGCGCTGTATCGGATAGCCCTGGCAGCCCAAACCAGAAAACGTATGGAAAGAAATCATCGCCCAGTCGCAGGTGGCGGGTAACAGCGACCTGGAACACCCGTTGAGCTGTAGCGCCCGGCATGCCGGCGCATCGGTCAACACGACATTCGATTTGAGCCAGCGACCGACGCCAGTAGCGGGTCGCGGCGCACCACGAGATTCACTGAAGCACCTGGGCGACCGGGTGCTTTGGGAATCCACTGGAGGAACACGACATGAACCGCAAGCAATTCCGCAAAGCCCGCGTCGCCGTGAAGTCCGACCGCATCAACAACACATGCAACTGCCTCGTCCCCGGTTACGAGAAGGCGCTGATCCTTGAGCTGATGCACCGCCCGCGCTCCTGGTGATTTCGCTCGCAGCCATTTCCAAGAGTGGCTGCTGGGAAATCAACCGGAGAACCGTCATGACTCAACAACCCCAAGCGCCAGTGAAATGCGCCCGCTGCTACCAGCCGGTAGAGAAGCCGATCTACCGAACCATCCACTTCATCGGCTTTGACCGTGGCAGGCGGGCATCCATGAGCGAGAACCTGCCGTTTTGCAGCGAAGAGCACGCCAGTCACGAGCAAATGAGCCGAGAAGGCTGACGATTTCACTGGCTGGCCTTGGCGACAGGGCCAGACGGGAAATCAACCGAGGCTATCGATATGCGCCATATACAGTACCGACTTGCCCACGACTGCCCTCAGTGCGGTGCAAAAGACGCAAAAGACGAATGGGGCGGAGCTCGCATGTGGAGTACCTCATGGGGTCACGGCTTCAGCTGCTGTAGCGAAGAATGCGGTATCGCGCTTGCCAAAACAGTGATCCCCGACCAAGAGACAAAAGCTGGTAGGAAGCGCCTGAAAGCCCTCTGGGAGAAGCTGGCTGGTCAGGCGGAATACATTCTCTCTGGCGAGCCGTACCCCGGATACCCATGGCGGTGATGATCAGAACAACCAGCGCCACGTCCGCCTGACGTTAACTGCCCGATGCCCTGCTCCCCATCGCAGGGTTCATCGGACTGGGCTCGGATGAGCTGCAAGCAAACAGCGGGGTGGCCACCTCGACGCTGATAACCGGTCGATTGCCCAGCCTTCACGAGCCCAGTCCGATGCACCCCGCATCATCAGGAGAACCCCATGAAACACGCAGCAGCTATCGCCCAGCTGGAGGTCAGCGCTCAGGTTTGCGAAACCAACGCGCCGATCAACGAGGCCGAGGGTAATCACGAGCAAGCCAAGCTTGAGCGTGACAACGCAGCGGCCTACCGGGTGGCAATCGCCCACCTCAAGGCTGACCAGTAACACCCTTTTTGCAGGCGAGTCCGAGGGCATCAGCTGGCCAGACTCGACGCATCCCGGGCAGCGCCGGGCGCCTGCACCCCTTCCCTTCACATACGACCGCATCGGCAGGCGCCAGGCCACCTTTCACGGTGGGTTTGGTCACCCGCGCCTGGCTCCTGGCCAATGCGGTCCAGAGGACTCACCTATGTGCGATTGCAGACAGAAATTCGAAAAGGCAGCAGCAGATCGTCATCCGGAAATCACCGGCGCCAAGGCGACCCTGCAGGGTTACATGCTGATCCCGGCCGGGCGCCAATATGCGGAATGCGAGATCGTCGGCACCAGAACCACCGCCAAAGGCAAGGAAGTGAAAGCCAAAGCAACCATCAACGTGCTCGGCAACTACTGCATGTTCTGCGGTGAGAAGCACCCGGAGGCAGCATGAGCCAATACACGGATGCGGTCATGAGTGCGGCGCAATCGCTGGAGAAGGCTGAGGCCGCCCACAAGCTCGCGGTCGAGCGGCTCGCTGCTGTTCGCGGACACTGCGGTCAGCGCGGCTATTCGGTGACAGTCAACGGCGTGACGGTAGCGGTTTCGGAGTGCGACAGCCGAACCTATCAAGGAACGCTGATCCGAGGTAGGGAAATGATCCACCTTGGAGCGCTTAAGGCCCTTGGCGCCGAACTTGATGCTGCTGAAAAGCGCGTCCTTGAGTGGCGCGCCTACCTGGCATCAATCGTTATCAAGTAAACCACGACTGGAGGCGACCATGGGCGCACTTCGAGCAGCACAATGGCAGTACGACAACCAGTTGCCGCCGGCGGTGAGCGAAAGCGCGGCTGAGGAAGCTGAGGCGCGCTGGATCGACGACGGCATTGCCGAGCTGATGGCGCGCCGTGACTTCGTGTTCCAGCGCAACTTCCGGCAGCGTGGCGTGACCTACGAGCGCTTCGCCCAGGCGGTTGATGAGTTCGTGATGGGCCAGATTGGCCAGTCAGGAATCAGTAACTCTGTGCTGGGCCGCCTGATACTTGCCGCGCGGTGTAAGTCCAGCAGCGAGGCAGCATCAGCGGCAAACGAGGCCATGAACGTGCCAAACCCTGACGCCATGCTGCAGGAGATCGCCCGCACGCTGCTCTCGCCCTTCGCGAAAGAAGGAGTGCTGGCCCAGGCCGAGGATGCGGAATGAGCCCTCACAGCATCGCGGTCAGCGCTATCGACGGCGCCATTGAAACAATGCTTCTGCCGGGCTCAGGTCCGGTGGAAGACGCCAAGGCCGAAACCTTGGTGGTCGCCTACTTCTCCCTTCTGGCCATCGACTCCAACGAGTTCAAACACTTCTGCGAGCGCATCCGGCGGATTGCCGAACGGCGCAAGGAGGCTGCATGACTACGCCAATCTTTAAATCGCTGATCGACGAACAGGTCGAAGAGGTGAAGGCCGCTCAGGTGCGCGGCACCGTCCAATTCCCGGTAGGGATGCGTGTCGCAGACCTGCCCTACCCGATCAAGGCTGACTGGCTGAAGTGCCGGCCGATCAGTGCCAGGCCTCGGCCATGACCCGCTACCAACGCGCCCGCCGCTTGGTCATCTGGCGCGGCTCCTTCTCCATGCTCTTCGCCTGCACCTTCTTCATGCTGGCCAGCGCATTGGCGGGCAGCATCACTTCCTGAATCACACGCACCCGAGCCCGGCGGGCCGCACTGCGGATAACCGTACCCCCCTCGGGAGCGTAAGCGGCGAGAGCGCGCAACCATCCACCGCAGCCAGGGCCTGGAGCGTACCTCCGTGCCTGGGTGACCTGGCATTTTCCCTTTCAACTGACGGCGCCGGCCAGGCGCGAGGTTTTCCAATGTTCGCAGAACAGAAACTGATCACGATCGAAGAGATCAGCGAGGCGAACGCCCCGGCCATCTACGTGGCCGGAGGCCTGCAGCAATTCATCGAACTGGTGAAGGGCGAGATCGAAGGCGAAGTCCCCGATCTGACCACCCGCAAGGGACGCGAGCGCATCGCCAGCCTTGCCGCCAAGGTCAGCAAGTCGAAGGCCGCTGTCGAGAAACCGGGCCGCGACTACCTTCGCCGGCTCAAGGAAATGCCGAAGGTGGTCGAGGCCGAACTGCGCGAGTTCGTGACCAAGATGGACACGCTGCGGGACGAGACACGCCGGCCGCTCACCGAATGGGAAGCCGCAGAGGATGCGCGGATTGATCGCCACAACGACCGCCTGAACTGGCTAAAGACCCTGGCCGATGACCTTGGTGAGCTGAGCTCTCTGCACATCAAAGGCCTGATCGCCGAGGCTGAAGGCATGCAGCTTGGCGCTCACTGGGAAGAGTTCGAGGCCGAGGCGGCCAACACCAAGGACAAGGTGCTTTCCACCCTGCGGGCAGCGCTCCAGAAGCGCGAGCAGTTCGAAGCTGAGCAAGCCGAACTGGCCCGTCTGCGCCGCGAAGCAGAAGAGTGCGCCGAGCAGGATCGCATTCGGGCAGCCCAGGAGGCCGCCGTCGAAGCTGAGCGTCAGCGCGTGGCCCAGCAGCAACAAGCAGAACGCGAAGCGGCAGCCCGCCGCGAACAGGAACTGATTGACCAGGCCGCCGCACAAGAGCGCGAAGCCGAGAACCAGCGCCTCCAGCTCAAGTTGCAGGCCGAGCAAGCCGAACGTGCCCGGGTTCAGGCCGAAGCCGACCGCGTAGCCACTGAGCAGCGGATGGAACAGGAGCGCCAAGACGCCGCCCGCCGGCAAGAGCAAGCCGCTGAGCATGCGCGCCAGGAAGAGCGCCGCCGTGCCGATGCCGCAGCCGCCGAGATCCTCCGTCAGCAAGAAGCCCGCGAGCGCGACAAGGCGCACCGCGCCAGCATCAACCGCGCCGCCTTGGACGCCTTCGTCTCCGGCGGCATGACCGAGGAATGCGCCAAGCAGGCCATCACCCTGATCGCCCAGCGCAAGATTCCGAACATCGCCATTTCCTACTGAGGTCGCCATGAGCCAGGCAGTAGCCATAATCTCGCAGGACATCTACGCGCAGCGAAACCAGTTCGCCAATGTGCTGACCGACCGCTCGCTTAACTTCGAACGCGAGGCCGAATTCGCCATCCAGGTCATCACCTCGAGCGAGTACGCCACCAAGGTGGCAATGCAGAACAGGCAGTCGGTGGCCAACGCGATCACCAACATCGCCGCCATTGGAATCAGCCTGAACCCGGCCAAGAAGCAGGCCTACCTGGTTCCGCGAGACGGCCGCATCTGTCTGGACATCAGCTACATCGGCTTGATGGACCTGGCCATGTCGACCGGCGCCATACGCTGGGCCCAGGCAGAACTGGTCTACGCCGCCGATGCTTTCAGCCTAAACGGCTTCGACAAGCCTCCGACCCATTCCTACAACCCGTTCGCCAAGGATCGCGGTGAGGTGATCGGCGTGTACGTGGTGGTCAAGACCGCCGACGGCGATTACCTGACCGAAACCATGAGCATCGAGGATGTGAACGCCATCCGGGATAGATCGAGCGCCTGGAAGGCCTGGGTCAGCAAGAACAAATCCTGCCCTTGGGTCACCGACCCGGGCGAGATGGCAAAGAAGACCGTGGTGAAGCGTGGCTACAAGTACTGGCCGAAGACCGAGCGCCTTGAACAAGCGATTCACCACTTGAACACGGACGGGGGTGAGGGTCTGGCCAGCGTAGCCGGCTCGGCACCCACCGATCCCGAGATGGCGAACAGCTGGATCGCATTGGCACAGAAGGCCGGCAGCCTTGAGGCACTGACCGATGTGTACCAGCAGGGTACTGCGGCCATGAAGCAGGCAAAGGATGCAACCGGCCATGCCCGCTTCAAGGCCGAGGTCACCAAGCGCGCCGACGCCATCAAGGCAGAGGCGGCGCCCATCGAAGGCGAATCTGAGGAGGTGTTAGATGGAGCAGCGTAGCGCTGAATGGTTCGCAGCACGCCTTGGCTGCGTCACCGCGAGTCGAGTGAAGGATGTGATGGCCAGCGGCCGGGGCGGCGCACCATCTGCCGCCCGCAAAAATTACATGATGGAGCTTCTCTGCGAGCGCCTCACCGGCCAGTCTGGCGGCGCCGACCTTTCCCGAAATGCTGCCGTGCAGCGCGGCGTCGAGCTCGAACCGTTTGCCTGCATGGCCTACGAGGCCGACAAAGGCCTGATGGTGGTCGAAACCGGCCTGGTCATGCACCCGACAATTGCTGGCTTTGGTGCGTCACCGGATGGTCTGGTAGGCGACGATGGCGTGCTGGAGATCAAGTGCCCGAACACTGCGACCCACATCGCCACCATGCAGTCTGAGCGCCACGACCCGCAGTACGAGTGGCAGATGCTGGCCCAGATGGCCTGCACCGGCAGGGCCTGGGCAGACTTCGTCAGCTACGACGACCGCTTGCCTGAGCAGCTTCAGTACGTATGCCACCGCTTCGAGCGCGACTTCAAGCGCATCCGCGAGATGGAGTCAGAGATCAAGGCGTTTCTGGAAGAGCTCAGCGACCTGGAGAAGGAGATGCGCGAGCGAATGAAGGAGGCAGCATGAACCAATCTATCGACCTGGAGGCCGCCAAAGCGGCCTTCTTCGCGTCTGGCGGCCAGCTGATCGTGCTGGAGGGCTTCACCTACCGGCCACTGCCGCAGCGCAAGCACCCCGAGCCCAAGCCGAAGCGGACAAAGCCTACTGCGCATAAGTCGGAACACCCGCAGCAGAGCCGCGCCAGGACTCGCGCCGCACGGATCGCCGAGCTTGCCAAGACCATGACCTGTGGCGAGGTGGCAAAACTCCTTGGCGAGACCAAGGGAGCGCTTTGGGGCGTAGCCGCTCGCGAAGGATTCAGGTTCTGCAAGCCGCCACGCCAGGCGCAGCCAGTGAAAAACGCCGCCGCTCAAGAGGCTGCCGATCGGGAGCTGGCAGAGCGGATCATTGCCTTGCGCGATGAGGGTATGTCCCGCTGCCGGGCAACTGCAGTACTCGGGATCGGTAATCGCAAGCTTGAGCGAATCCTGGCTGCATTCGGGATCAACTTTCCGCTTCAGCGGCACCGGGGGTAGTACATGATCGCCACTATCACCCAGCCAGTGCCAGCCGTGAAGTACGCGGCGGCCATGGCTAGATCCACCGGCCAGCCTTGGGGCGTGTACCGAGGCAGCAAGCGTTTGTTAGTGGTCATGCCTTCCGGATCGACGAAGAAAACGCCGATTGAGGTGTGCCATCCATGAGGCGCATCAACAACCTGGTCCGCCAGCGCCGGCGGCAAGAACAGTTCCACCTGCCGCCCAGCGGCCTCACGGAGCATCGAAATGCAGAAAGCATCCTCTGGAGTCGTAACCCTCCCGGCCTGGATGAATCGGCCGGTCAAGAAGCTGTACAACACCCGCAGCGGCGGCCAGTACCGGCCTGATGATGTGGCCCTGGCCTTTGCCTTGAGCCTGCGTGAGCACGACAGCGCCGATCACCTGCGCAGGCTGGCACGGCGCTTGGTCGACAAAGTCTGCCTGGAGCATCAGCCGAACATGAAGCGCCTCGCCCGCGAGCCGGACGACGACAAGGTGTTCGACGCCGCGCTCAAGATCATCAACCGAGTGTGCGACCTGCTCGACATCGGGTCGGGCACCAGCTTTGTGCGCAATGGAGGCGATGATGGCTCTGACGCAGCAGCAGCGTGACGAGAAGCGCCGCGCCAAGGCCGAGCGTCTACAGGAAGAAGACCTGCGCTTGAAGGTTCGGCCAGGGACTAAGCAAACACTGCTTGAGCTGATGGAGTGGGCCGGGATCGAGGAACAGGGCGAGGCGCTGACGCTGATGATTCATCACGTCGAAGCGCTCGGGCACCACGCTCTGTTCAGGATCGCGCGCCACGAAATCGAAGGTCACCGTTCTGTGGCGCGGATTGAGCCGCTGCGACTTTCAGCCAGGCGGCGAACCGGCCAGCACCTGCGGGCCATATGCGGCTGGGCAGATGCCACATACAGCCAGATGATTGAGGCGCTGATCCACGGCATTCACGCCCTGGGCAGGCTGCACGCGGCGAAGTTTCTCACCCCACCGCGGCATGAAATCAGAATCTCACCGCGCCTGGCCCTGGCCTTCGATCGGAAGAGCATGCTGATGCTTCAGCAGGATCCGGGGGATGAGGTTATCCAACCTAAGGCAATGAGGGGTCTGGCTGGTATGGACCAAGAACTTTGTTGATGTTCGGCCAGACTAGGTAGGCCTTCCAGTTCTCATTGTCGTTTGAGCAGTAAACCAGGAATTCGCTACTGCTATCCCTGCTGACTCTGTATCTGATGATGCCGCAGCCCTTTACCTTGGCTTGAGCCAACGATGAGGAGATTGCGGTGTTGTATTCCCAGTTCCAATCGCCTGGATACTTGTCCTCTACAGATTCAGCTTGAGCTACAAACGGAAGCAGCAGCGCTGCCAATACCAGAAACCTCTTCAATCCAGCACCTCCATGGCCCGGCCCATGCCGGTCACCCGTATTACCGCATCCCAAACCAAATTGCCACCATGCCGCATCCGGCCACGGAGGGCGGCGCATGCATGGAGAAAGCCATGAGCCAGTTCTACCTGCAGGACAGCCGCAGCCATGTCGGCGAGGGCCTCATGTTCTGGGCCTTGGGCGGCGGCTACACCACCAACCTCGACAAAGCCGAGCTGTTCACCCAAGAGCAGGCCTGTGGCCACCGGGAAACAGACATTCCCTGGCCAAAAGACTATGTCGATGCCCGCGCACATCTCGGCGTCGACCACCAGTACATCAGCCTGGACGAGGCCCGCGACCAGCTGACACCGGGATGCACAGTTGTCTTGCAGATCCCTGGACACTGGAACGGTAATGACATTGCCTTGGCCAGGTGGCCAATAGGCCACACATACCGATTCGAGAAGGCCCACCGCCTCACTCTTGAGGCTGCCCAGGCGATCGACAACACGCCAGAGGAGGCAGTGATCTGGCCAGTGGCTTACCTCGAAGCCAAGGCCCGGCGCCTGGTGCACAAGCGGGACGTGAATATCAAAGAGGCCCTGCGCGGTACCGGTATCCAGATGGCGGTGCCTAGGAAGCAATGCAAGCTATGGCAGAGGCCGCTCAACTGCCACGGCTGCGGACGCTTCATCAGCTGGGACGGCCGATTCCTCAGCGACTGCCAGAACTGCGGCGCGAACAACTGCCCGTGACCCTCCCGCGCTGCCACCAGCGCCTTCCCGTTTCGGCAAAGCACGCCACCCGGGCTAGACGATACGCTTACCTCGGACCGAGACGCGGCTTCATATCCACGAGAGTTTTTGCGTGGTCCCTCATTCGCGTGACCAGATGCGAGGGATGGTATTGCTCATACGTTTCATCAGAGTTTTCGGGATGTATCCATTCAAAAAATTCAAGATGATCCGCAAGCGTCTCTCCAAACATAGCGGTGAGAAGCCTATTGCCCTCGGCATAGGACGAAGATTCAAAATCGTCAAAGTTGTGCGCTACGAACTTGTTACGGATCCGTACCAACTCTTTTTCGTCAGCGAATGCGCGGAACATTTTCACTTGTGCGCGAATGCTTTCTGGGTACTCCCTGATCTCCTTCCCGTAGTCCTTTAGAACATCGTGAAGCTTAGTTAAAGAGAGTATCGCTGCGATTTTGCTCATCCTGAGCACCCCAAAGGCCAAGCCGGTGCGCGGGTCGACATCTGCGCCAGTCAAGTAGTCCCGGACAACTCTAGACGGCGTGACCAAGTCGTAGATAAGGTCGTTTAGAAGCCAACCTAAATGCTCATTCCTGTCCATGTTCTCTCCTCTTTGGAGCAGAAATTGTATCGAGGAGATATCCCCATGCCCACAGAAAGCCGATCCAGCAACACAGAGATGGCCAGCGAACTGCTGCCCTGCCCCTTCTGCGGCCAGCAGGACTTCCTCATCGAGCGCCTAGACAGCGACGCTTCAGTGGTGATCTGCCAAGGCCTGACCGGTCCGCAGGAGGCCTGCCTGGCCCGTGGTCCGGTGGGCGTGGCGCAGGATGAAGGTGAGGAGCAGCCAGGCCGCGACAAGGCGGTCGAGCTATGGAATGCGAGAGCCGAGCAGCACCAGGGCGAGCCGGTGGCGTGGGTTCGTTTCCGCAATGGCGAGCCTGACTATGACGGCGATGCGTGCATGATCATGAACGTGCCAGGCGACACGCTCGGCGACGGTGATAGCTGGCAACCCGTCTACACCCACCCAGCGCCAGCCGATCCTGGCGAGGTTGAGCGGCTGCGCAAAGAGTCTGCCTCGCACAATGACGCACGGCAGACTTTGGCCGCTCAGCTGCGCGCCTCACACGCCAAGCTGACTGAGCGGGATGCGCTGCTGCGCGAAGTGCTCGAGTTCATCGACGACGGCGTGGGCCGCAGTGATTACGAGTGGGCGGCGATCCAGAAGGCTCGGACTGCCCTATCCGCCAGCGCAGAGCCTGAGGCGAAGTCGTGGAGACGCACTTCGCACCATTCACCGACCTGGAAGACGTTGAGCAAGCACCCTGCGGCACCTGGCTAGGGGAATCCTCCGAGCTGTCAGGCGACTGGGCCGAAGTCGATTGCCTGCTCTGCAAGAAGCGCCGAGAAAGGATCATCGCTGCCGCCGCTGATGAAGAGCGCTTCATCGTCGAGCAGATGGGCGACATGGCAGCCTTCATGCGCTCGGTGGATTCAGCCCCGCAAGAGAACATTTGTACTCCCAAGCTGTAACCCCTCTCCCCTCTATTCACTGCCGCGATATGGCGGCCAAGGAATCCCCGTGCCCGAAACAATTGAGTTGGACCTCGACGCGATCGAGGCCGCGGCCAAGGCTGCCACGCCGCAGGACTTCGACAGCGCCCAGGTCGCCAGCAGTGAAGACGGCTGGATCGAATGCCAGACCTGCGGCGGCGAGGGCTCCGTGGAGCTGACCGCCGACTACCTGAACTACGACGGCCAAGCGCTGGGCGTCCAGTTCTACGGGATTGGCGAACCGCACATTCACGCGGAGGCGCACTACCGCGCCGCCCGGCCTGCCGTGGTGCTGGCCATGGTTGAAGAGATCCGCAGCCTGCGCCAGCAGATTGAGCAACAGAAGAACACCAGCCGCACCATCACGCTGGCGGGGTGCGAATACACGGAAGATGACCTCATCGGCACTGCGGTCCGGTGCGTCAGCGGAACCAGAAGGCAGAAGACCCCGCGCTGGGTGCTCATGATGGACGCATTTGTCTGCGGCTCAGGTGTAGCCCAAGCGCTGTGCCGGCGTTACGGGCTGGACCCGGACGAGGGGCTGCGCAAATGACCCGCCTCGCCCTCTGCCTCCTGCTGCTGGCCACCGGCGCCAGAGCAACCGAACTGCCGCCAGGGGTGTCGTCCTTCGAGGACAAGCCGCGAGGTGTCGTCTGCTACGTCATGAACTCGCTGGGCAACAACGCCATCAGCTGCGTGAAGGTCTGGCTGCCGCAAGTGGCTGGCAACGAGCGCCAGCTCTCCCCGCACGAAACCCAACCCGAACCTACACCCGCACTGGCGCCTGGGCGCTGGATTGATGAGAGGTATGAGCTGTGACGGACACTGATTGGAACGTCGCGCCCTTCGATGCAGAAGCATGGGCGCCATGCACAGCCAAATTCATGGCGGGCTGGTACAAAACAGACGCTCAAGGCCGATGGTATTACGCCAGATCGCGTAGCGCAGGCTGGTGGGCCATCGAGCGGCCATCGACGTATCGCCAGCGCCAAATGGAGCGGCGGCCATGACCGACCTGATCGAAGTGAAGACGGCCAGGCTTATCGGCGTGGCTCTCGACTGGGCTGTGACCAAGGCTGCGGGCCTGGAAGACACCGCCAAACTGGTCTTTCCAGCCATCATCGACGAGCGTAACCAGCCCTGCATGGTTACGCACTCTTGGAGCGCGTGGTCGCCATCTACCGATTGGAGCCAGGGCGGCCCGTTGATCGACAAGCACCATGGCAGCGCTCAGCACTCTCCGGGCCTTGCCGAGGAGGCCTGCTACAGCGGTGGGCCGGCGGGCGCGGGGGTCTGGCTCTATGGCCCAACCGCGCTGGTCGCGTTCTGCCGCGGCTTCGTCCACTACAAGCTCGGCGATACCGTCCAGGTGCCGAAGGAGCTGATGCCATGTTCTTGATCCCACTCGCAGCACCACTGCTCATGGCCTACCTGGTATGGAAGGCGCCGCGATGAACACTCACCAGGTCACGCATCGCCAGGAGGCCACATGGGCTACATCAACCCGCTGCTGAAACTCCCGGCTGGCCAAGCCCTGCTGAACCTGCCGGCCGAGGACAGAGCGCGCATCGAGGCCGTGATGCGCGAACTCCGCGCCCAGGCCGACGCAGAGGCTGAAAATTCCTGGCTCCGCCGCAAGGGTCCGATGGCCGCTTACTGGCGCGCCGTTTCCACCTACGCCCGCCACCTGGCGCACGCGCTTTCACGCAACGCCCAGTCGTAACCCCTCCCCCAACTACTCAAGCCCGCCGACATGCGCGGGCGAGGATTCGTCATGCCCAAAGCATTGCTACGCGAAGTCGCTATGGACTGCATTTCCGACATGGCCCAACACCTGCCCGAAGGCTGCGAACTGTTCGTCATCGCCTGTCGGCCAGGCAAAGACGATTTCGACCTAGTGCTGCCTTCGCCCGAGGCAAACCTGAACAACGCCCTCGATGCTCTCCGCCGCCAGGGCCTGAGCATCGACGGCGCCAACATCTACAAGCAGGCCGTGTGCGACCTTGCCGTCGGCGCCATGGTCATGGGCAAGCAGAACAACAACCCGCCGCCGGCAGGCCACTGGGGGCAGAAGTTCTGGGATATCGGGCGGGCCGAGGGCGAGCTGCAGGAAGAGCTGACCAAGGCGCTGCGCCTGGTGCGCAAAGAACTCGACGCCTGCCAGCGAGTGATCCACTACGCCGGAGGCTTCACGCCCGCCTACGTCGACGACGCCCAGGCCGCCATCAAGGTGGCTGACGCGGCGCTGTCGAAAATCCCGGCCTGACCAACAACCTGCCGCCACCGGCGGCGTGGAGACCATCCATGAACCTGATCGACTGCTACGTCACGAAGATCCTCGGCGAGCCGTACCGCAAGTTCGGCGCCGGGTGGGTCGATGCCGAATACGAGGCCTATGGCCGCATCAGCAAAACCCAGCTCATGTTCCGCACCGAGGAAGCCGCCCGGGCGGCGAAGGTCGGGCACCATTTCTTGGCCTGACCCTCTATATAAAGGAGACACCCATGCGACACGCAGAAAACATTGACCGCTTCCTGCGCCTCGACGAGGTGCTGCACGTGACCGGGATCGGGCGGAACACCGTCTATCGCAGAATCCGTGAGGGCACCTTTCCAAAACAGGTTAAGATAGGCCCCAATTCAGTCGCCTGGCGCCAGTCGGACATCACCCAGTGGATGACCTCTTTCGAGCCCAGCAACGACCAATCAGTACATTGAGCAGTACATTGAAATACCAATTTCCGCTCAAACCCTTATCCCACCAGCTATACAGGTCCACCAGTGGAAATCTTCAAGGAATTTACATTCGAGTCAGCCCACCGCCTGCCCCACGTTCCTGAAGGGCACAAGTGCGGCCGCCTGCACGGCCACTCGTTCAAGGTCGGCCTGCACCTGACCGGCCCGCTCGACCCGCACACCGGCTGGATTCGTGACTTCGCCGAGGTCAAGGCGATCTTCAAGCCGATCTACGACCAGTTGGACCACAACTACCTGAACGACATCCCAGGCCTCGAAAACCCGACCAGCGAAGTGATCGCCAAGTGGATCTGGGAGCAAGTCAAACCGCTGATGCCAGAGCTGTCCAAAGTGCGCATCCACGAAACCTGCACCAGCGGCTGCGAATACTGCGGCGACTGACTCAGGGCGACCAGGGGTAGCGGCGCACCTCTACCGTGACCCTGCCCCCGCCCACGGCCCCCGAGGACAGGTAAGGGCGCTTGGCCTGGAACCTTCGGGTGACCCGATTGCCAGCGCTGTCGAGCATGCGCAGGTTGGCGAAACGCCCGCCGACTTTCAGTGCCCGGGGATCCAGGCCTTCGAACTGCCACAGGCCGCCCCCCGTGTACTTGACCCACTCTGGAGGGTCGCTCCAGGTGGCGTACATCCCCAAATAGCCGACCGGGTCTGCCTCCAGGACCCACGGCAGCAAAGCCGGGTTGGCGCGCAGGTCGCGGTCGTTTTGCAACGGGCGCAGCTGATAGTAGCGCTTGCCCGCGTCCTGGTAGGCACCGAACCAGAACAACTGATGAATCGCTACCGCATGCCTGGCCGGGCGCTCCGACCAGGGCTCGAGCGAGCCGGCACGGCTCTCGGTGCGAAGGTAACCATCTTCGCCATCCCCGCTTTCGAATCGAACCCAGATGGGCTTGACCCTGGAAACGGCTGTTGGCCATTCGGCCGGCGAGATGTGCTGGTCGTCGAGTTGCCAGTAAAGCCTGCCGATGAAAGAGTGCGCGGGCTCGAATGCGTAGTACAGGGACATGCTCGGTCCTCTTGCCTGAACGTGGAGCGTCAGGCTAGGGGCAGGCACTCACGGCATGCAGCGAGAAGCCGTTACCCCAGCGTATCCCTGAGAAAGGCAGGCGCGATGTAGCGTTGGTAATGCGCCTCGGACAACAGGAAGAATTCACGGTCGATTGCATCGCGCAGCTGTGGCAGCTCCCAGTCGCGAAACTCCGGCAGCAGCACCATCCCGTATGCCTCCAGCTCGCGGATCATCCGCGCCCCGCGGGCGATCAGCTGATAGGCCCAGCAGTATTCGGACTGTTGCTCGACGAAGCGGATCGAGCGCTGCTGCAGCTGCTGGCGCAGCAGGCCTTTGTCGAACACTTCCAGCTTGGCCATCATCACCTGCACCAGCAGTTGCTCCAGGCGCAGCCAGACGGCGCGCTTCTGTTCGTCGTCGTAGCCGTTCCAGTTGATCACTTCATGGTGGAAACGCTTGCAGCCACGGCAAACCGTGTCTCCGTAGACAGTGGAACAGAGGCCGACACACGGGGTCTTGATGGACTGGTTGGACATTGAAAACAACGGCTTGGCGGTGGAATACGGGGTCATGTTAGCCCTTTGTCTAACCAGGGTCACCCGTTAAAGTCGTGATCGCTGCCTTACCTTCGGGCTTTTTTTGCCGTAGAATCACCCCGCCTTTTCAAGGCAACAATGTCCGTTGGAAGCTGTTTTCAAAGCGTCACGAGCACAGTTCATCCGGTAGAACGGCGTTGGCCCGGGCCATGCACCCCTCGCATGCCCGAGCCAGCCCTCATCAGCTCCCGTTCTGCAGGCGTAAAACTTTGAAAGCAGCTTCTGTAAGGATTCTCTGCGACTCTGGCTGGGCGGCCCACAAAGCCGTGGCAGCGCATGGGTGCATTGAATGCTGGATGAGCGTCCCGGACTCCCTTTAGGGACCACTGATGAGGGTAATAACTGTGCTTGAAGCCTACCGCAAACACATCGAAGAGCGTGCCGCCCTGGGTATCGTGCCCCAGCCGCTGAACGCCGAACAAACTGCAGGCCTGGTCGAGCTGCTGAAAAACCCGCCGGCCGGCGAAGAAGCCTTCCTCGTAGACCTGATCACCAACCGCGTTCCGCCAGGGGTCGACGAAGCTGCCTACGTCAAGGCCGCTTTCCTCTCAGCCGTGGCCAAGGGCGAAGCCAAATCGCCACTGATCGACCGCAAGCACGCTGCTGAACTGCTGGGCACCATGCAGGGCGGCTACAACATCGAAACGCTGGTCGCGCTGCTCGACGACGCCGAACTGGGCGCCGTCGCGGCCGAACAGCTCAAGCACACCCTGCTGATGTTCGATGCCTTCCACGACGTGGCCGAAAAAGCCAAGGCCGGCAACGTTCACGCCAAAGCCGTACTGGAATCCTGGGCTGCCGGCGAGTGGTTCACCTCGCGTCCGGCCATCGCCGACAAGTACACCCTGACCGTGTTCAAGGTGCCTGGCGAAACCAACACCGACGACCTGTCCCCTGCCCCGGACGCCTGGTCGCGCCCTGACATCCCGCTGCACGCCCTGGCCATGCTGAAAATGGCCCGTGATGGCATCGAACCGCAACAGCCTGGTTCGGTTGGCCCGCTGGCACAGATCGAAGCGGTCAAGGCCAAGGGCTTCCCGGTTGCCTACGTCGGTGACGTGGTCGGTACCGGTTCTTCGCGTAAATCCGCCACCAACTCGGTGCTGTGGTTCTTCGGCGACGACATCCCGTACGTGCCGAACAAGCGCGCCGGTGGCTTCTGCTTCGGCACCAAGATCGCCCCGATCTTCTACAACACCATGGAAGACGCCGGCGCCCTGCCGATCGAATTCGACTGCACCAACCTGGCCATGGGCGACGTCATCGACGTCTACCCGTTCAAAGGTGAAGTGCGCCGTCACGGCAGCGACGAGCTGGTCACCGAGTTCGCGCTGAAAACCGAAGTACTGCTGGATGAAGTCCGCGCTGGCGGCCGTATCCCGCTGATCGTTGGCCGTGGCCTGACCGAAAAAGCCCGTGCCGAACTGGGCCTGGGCCCTTCCGACCTGTTCAAGAAGCCAGAGCAGCCTGCCGACACCGGCAAAGGCTTCACCCTGGCGCAGAAGATGGTTGGCCGCGCCTGTGGCCTGCCGGAAGGCCAGGGCGTGCGCCCGGGTGCCTACTGCGAGCCGAAGATGACCACCGTCGGTTCCCAGGACACCACTGGCCCGATGACTCGCGACGAACTGAAAGACCTGGCGTGCCTGGGCTTCTCCGCTGACCTGGTGATGCAGTCGTTCTGCCACACCGCAGCCTATCCGAAGCCGATCGACGTAAACACCCACCACACCCTGCCAGACTTCATCCGCACCCGTGGCGGCGTGTCGCTGCGCCCAGGCGACGGCATCATCCACAGCTGGCTGAACCGCATGCTGATGCCTGACACCGTAGGTACCGGTGGTGACTCGCACACCCGCTTCCCGATCGGCATCTCGTTCCCGGCCGGTTCCGGCCTGGTGGCCTTCGCCGCCGCCACCGGCGTCATGCCGCTGGACATGCCAGAATCGATCCTGGTGCGCTTCAAGGGCAAACTGCAACCTGGCATCACCCTGCGTGACCTGGTTCATGCCATCCCTTACTACGCGATCCAGAAGGGCCTGCTGACCGTCGAGAAGAAAGGCAAGAAGAACGCCTTCTCCGGCCGCATCCTGGAAATCGAAGGCCTGGACGACCTGACCGTCGAGCAAGCCTTCGAGCTGTCCGACGCCTCGGCCGAGCGTTCCGCCGCGGGCTGCACCATCAAGCTGCCGGAAAAGGCCATCGCCGAATACCTGCAGTCCAACATCACCCTGCTGCGCTGGATGATCGGCGAAGGCTACGGCGATGCCCGCACCCTGGAGCGTCGTGCCCAGGCCATGGAAGCCTGGCTGGCCAAGCCTGAACTGCTGTCGGCCGACGCCGATGCGGAATACGCCGAAATCATCGAAATCGACCTGGCCGACGTCAAGGAGCCTGTGCTCTGCGCGCCGAACGACCCGGACGATGCCCGCCTGCTGTCCTCGGTACAAGGCGAGAAGATCGACGAAGTGTTCATCGGTTCGTGCATGACCAACATCGGTCACTTCCGCGCTGCCGGCAAGCTGCTGGACAAGGTCAAGGGCGGTATCCCGACCCGTCTGTGGCTGGCCCCGCCAACCAAGATGGACGCCCATCAGCTGACCGAAGAAGGCTACTACGGCATCTACGGCAAGGCTGGCGCTCGCATGGAAATGCCAGGCTGCTCGCTGTGCATGGGTAACCAGGCACGTGTGCAGACCGGTTCGACCGTGGTTTCCACCTCGACCCGTAACTTCCCGAACCGTCTGGGCGACGCCACCAACGTGTACCTGGCCTCGGCCGAGCTCGCCGCGGTCGCATCGATCCTCGGCAAGCTGCCGACCGTCGAAGAGTACATGCAGTACGCCAAAGACATCGACAGCATGGCTGCCGACGTCTACCGCTACCTGAGCTTCGACCAGATCGCCGAGTTCCGTGAAGCGGCTGCCAACGCCAAGATCCCTGTGGTTCAGGCGTAAGCATCGGTTGTAGGCTGTAAGACAAAGCCCCGGCAGAAATGCCGGGGCTTTTTTGTGTCACCTGTGCCGGCCCCTTCGCGGGTAAACCCGCTCCCACAGGAGCCCCACAGTCTTCAAGACCTGTAGAGAACCCTGTGGGAGCGGCTTTAGCCGCGAAGAGGCCGTCACAGGCGACATCAAATCACGAACAAATCCACAAACCTGTGCACCGCCATCTGCTCCAGCAGTTGCTGGTCCTTGCACAGTTCGAAAATCTGCTGACAGCGCTGCCGCACAAAGCGCGTCGCCAGGTTGCTTCTGAACTTGGCCTCCAGCAGCGGTATCCCCTCCTCGCGCCGCCGCCGATGCCCGATCGGGTACTCCACCAGCACCTGCTCGGTACAGCTGCCATCCTTGAAGAACACCTGCACGGCATTGGCGATCGAGCGCTTGTCCGCCTCCAGGTACTCGCGACTGAAGCGCGGGTCTTCAACCACTTCCATCTTCTCGCGCAGACGATCGATGCTCGGGTGGTTGGCATGAAAGGCATCTTCATAATGCTCGGCCACCAGGTGGCCGAAGATCAGCGGTACCGCCACCATGTATTGCAGGCAATGGTCACGGTCAGCGGCATTGGCCAACGGGCCGCTCTTGGAAATGATACGGATCGCCGATTCCTGGGTGGTAATGACAATGCGGTCGATCTCATGCAGGCGGTTACGCACCAGAGGATGCAGGGTGACCGCCGCCTCACAGGCGGTCTGGGCGTGGAATTCGGCCGGGAAGCTGACCTTGAACAGCACATTCTCCATCACGTAACTGGCCAAGGGTTGCGGCAGGCGCAGCTCATACTGGCCGGAGGGCTTCACCGCCAGGTCCTTGTTGGTGTGGCTGAACGAGACGTCATGGAACCCCCACTGCGGCGCAGTCAGCACGCCCGGCACGCCCATCTCGCCACGCAGCGCGATATCGGCCAGGCGCACGCCGCGGCTGGAAGCGTCACCGGCCGCCCAGGACTTGCGCGAGCCAGCATTGGGGGCATGGCGATAGGTGCGCAGCGCCTGGCCATCGACGAAGGCATGGGACAAGGCCGATAGCATCTGCTCGCGGTTGGCGCCCATCAGCCGGGCGCACACGGCGGTGGAGGCTACCTTGACCAGAATCACGTGATCCAGGCCGACGCGGTTGAATGAGTTTTCCAGCGCCAGCACGCCTTGGATCTCGTGGGCCATGACCATCGCTTGCAGCACCTCACGCATCAGCAACGGCGCCTCACCCGCGGCCACGCGCTTCTGTGAAAGGTGATCGGCAACGGCGAGGATGCCGCCAAGGTTGTCCGAAGGGTGCGCCCACTCGGCAGCCAGCCAGGTGTCGTTGTAGTCCAGCCAGCGCACGGTGCAGCCGATGTCCCAGGCGGCCTTGACCGGGTCGAGGCGATAGGCGGTACCCGGTACGCGCGCACCATTGGGCACCACGGTGCCTTCCACCAGCGGGCCGAGGAGCTTGGTGCACTCGGGGAAGCGCAAGGCCAGCAGGCCGCAGCCGAGGGTATCCATCAGGCAGTTGCGTGCGGTGTCCAGGGCTTCAGGGGATTCGACGCGGTAGCCGAGGGCGTAGTCGGCGAGGGTTTGCAGCACCCGGTCGTAGTCCGGGCGGTCGTTCAGGTCCACGTTGGCGCTCATAGCCAGCTCCCTTCAGAATTGCCGGGGCTGCGTTGCAGCCCTTCGCGGGTTTGCCCGCTCCCACAGGGATCACACTGAACTTGAAAGTCGTGCAATACCTGTAGGAGCGGGCGTGCCCGCGAAGGGCCGCAAAGCGGCCCCATCAACTAAAGCCGAGCGCCAGTGGTGCGTTAGAAGCTATCGCCAGGCACGCGAACCCAGCCCTCCATCAGCACGCGAGCACTGCGGCTCATGATTGCCTTGGTCACCGTCCACTGGCCATCCACCTGGCGCGCCTCGGCCCCGACCCGCAAGGTGCCGGACGGATGACCGAAACGCACGGCACTGCGCTCACCCCCGCCCGCAGCGAGGTTGACCAATGTGCCCGGAATGGCCGCGGCGGTGCCGATGGCCACGGCTGCGGTCCCCATCATCGCGTGGTGCAGCTTGCCCATCGACAGCGCACGCACCAGCAGGTCGATGTCACCGGCCGCAACCGCCTTGCCACTGGACGCAGTGTAGGTGCTCGGCGGCGCAACGAAAGCCACCTTCGGCGTGTGCTGACGCCCGGCAGCCTGGTCGACATGCTCGATCAGGCCCATGCGCACGGCTGCGTAGGCACGAATGGACTCGAAGCGCTGCAGCGCCTGGGGGTCGCCATTGATCGCATCCTGCAACTCGGTACCGGTGTAACCGATGTCGGCGGCATTGACGAACACGGTCGGGATGCCAGCGTTGATCAAGGTCGCCTTGAAGGTGCCCACCCCCGGCACTTCCAGGTCGTCCACCAGGTTGCCCGTAGGGAACATTGCCCCACCGTCGCCATCCTCGTCGGCGGCCGGATCGAGGAACTCCAATTGCACTTCAGCGGCCGGGAAGGTCACGCCGTCGAGTTCGAAGTCGCCTGTTTCCTGCACTTCACCTTCGGTGATCGGCACATGGGCGATGATGGTCTTGCCGATGTTGGCCTGCCAGATGCGCACAGTGGCGATGCCATTGCGGGGAATGCGCGCCGGCTCGACCAGGCCGTTGCTGATGGCGAACGAGCCGACCGCCGCAGACAGGTTGCCGCAGTTGCCGCTCCAGTCGACGAAAGCCTTGTCGATGGCGACCTGGCCGAACAGGTAGTCGACATCGTGCCCGGGCTTGATGCTCTTCGACAGGATGACCGTCTTGCTGGTGCTCGAGGTGGCGCCGCCCATGCCGTCGATCTGTTTGGCGTAAGGGTCGGGGCTGCCGATTACCCGCAACAGCAAGGCATCGCGCGCCGGGCCTGGGACCTGAGCAGGCTCTGGCAGGTCCTGCAGGCGGAAGAACACGCCCTTGCTGGTGCCGCCACGGATGTAGGTGGCGGGGATTTTCACTTGTGGTACATGTGCCATGTTCAAGTCCTGTTCAAGCGGTCGCTTCGAGGAAGTCCTGGGCAAAGCGCTGCAGCACTCCGCCCGCCTCATAGATCGACACTTCCTCGGCAGTGTCCAGGCGGCAGGTCACTGGCACTTCGACACGCTCGCCATTGCGTCGCGTCACCACCAGGGTCAGCGTCGCCCGTGGCTTGCGCTCGCCGAGCACGTCATAGGTCTCGCTGCCATCCAGGCCCAGGGTCTTGCGGTCGGTACCCGGCTTGAATTCCAGTGGCAAAACGCCCATGCCCACCAGGTTGGTGCGGTGAATGCGCTCGAAGCCCTCGGCGACGATCGCCTCGACACCGACCAGGCGCACGCCCTTGGCCGCCCAGTCGCGGGACGAGCCCTGGCCATAGTCGCCACCGGCTACGATGATCAGCGGCTGCTTGCGCGCCATGTAGGTCTCGATGGCTTCCCACATGCGGGTCACCTTGCCTTCCGGCTCGATGCGCGCCAGCGAGCCTTGCTTCACGCTGCCGTCTTCGTTGCGCACCATTTCGTTGAACAGCTTGGGGTTGGCGAAGGTGGCGCGCTGGGCGGTCAGGTGGTCACCACGGTGGGTGGCATAGGAATTGAAGTCCTCTTCCGGCAGGCCCATCTTCGCCAGGTACTCACCGGCGGCGCTGTCGAGGAGGATGGCGTTGGATGGCGACAGGTGGTCGGTGGTGATGTTGTCCGGCAGCACCGCCAGCGGGCGCATGCCGCGCAGGGTACGCTCGCCAGCCAGGGCGCCTTCCCAGTACGGCGGGCGGCGAATATAGGTGCTCATCGGGCGCCAGTCGTACAGCGGCGCGACTTTCGGCCCACGGTCTTCCTCGATGGCGAACATCGGGATGTAGACCTTGCGGAACTGCTCGGGCTTGACCGCCGCACGCACGACCGCGTCGATTTCTTCGTCGCTCGGCCAGATGTCCTTGAGGCGGATTTCCTTGCCGTCGACCACGCCCAGCACGTCCTTTTCGATGTCGAAGCGGATGGTGCCGGCAATCGCGTAGGCTACCACCAGCGGCGGCGAGGCAAGGAACGCCTGCTTGGCATAAGGGTGGATACGCCCGTCGAAGTTGCGGTTGCCCGACAGCACGGCGGTGGCGTACAGGTCACGGTCGATGATCTCCTGCTGGATCACCGGGTCCAGTGCGCCAGACATGCCGTTGCAGGTGGTGCAGGCGAAGGCGACGATGCCGAAGCCCAGTTGCTCCAGCTCTTTTTCCAACCCCGCTTCTTCCAGGTACAGCTGCACGGCCTTGGAGCCGGGTGCCAGCGACGACTTGACCCATGGCTTGCGGTTGAGGCCGAGCTTGTTGGCGTTGCGCGCCAGCAGGCCTGCGGCAATCACGTTGCGCGGGTTGCTGGTGTTGGTGCAGCTGGTGATGGCGGCGATAATCACCGCACCGTCGGGCATCTGCCCCGGCACTTCTTCCCAGGCACCGGCGATGCCCTTGGCCGCCAGGTCGCTGGTAGCGACGCGGGCGTGCGGGTTGGACGGGCCGGCCATGTTGCGCACCACGCTCGACAGGTCGAAGCTCAGGGTGCGTTCGTATTCGGCCTTGGCCAGGCTGTCGGCCCACAGCCCGGTGACCTTGGCGTAGGTTTCCACCAACTGCACCTGCTGGTCATCGCGGCCGGTCAGCTTGAGGTAGTCGATGGTCTGCTGGTCGATGGCGAACATCGCAGCGGTGGCGCCGTATTCCGGCGCCATGTTGGAGATGGTGGCACGGTCGCCCAGGGTCAGCGCGCGTGCGCCTTCGCCATGGAACTCGAGGTAGGCGCCGACCACTTTCTGCTTGCGCAGGAACTCGGTCAGGGCCAGCACCAGGTCGGTGGCGGTGATGTTCGGTGCCAGCTTGCCGGTCAGCTCGACGCCGATGATTTCCGGCAGGCGCATCCACGAGGCACGGCCAAGCATGACGTTTTCGGCTTCAAGGCCACCGACACCGATGGCGATAACGCCCAAGGCATCGACATGCGGGGTATGGCTGTCGGTGCCGACGCAGGTGTCCGGGTAGGCCACGCCGCGGTCGCTATGGATCACCGGCGACATCTTCTCCAGGTTGATCTGGTGCATGATGCCGTTGCCGGGCTGGATCACGTCGACGTTCTTGAACGCCTTCTTGGTCCAGTTGATGAAATGGAAACGGTCTTCGTTACGGCGGTCTTCGATGGCGCGGTTCTTCTCGAACGCCTGCGGGTCGAAGCCACCGCACTCCACGGCCAGGGAGTGGTCGACGATCAGCTGCACCGGCACCACCGGGTTGACCTGGGCCGGGTCACCGCCCTTGTCGGCGATGGCATCGCGCAGGCCGGCCAGATCGACCAGGGCGGTCTGGCCGAGGATGTCATGGCACACCACGCGGGCCGGGAACCACGGGAAGTCGAGGTCGCGCTTGCGCTCGATCAACTGGCCCAGCGAGGCATCGAGAGTGGCCGGATCGCAGCGGCGCACCAGGTTTTCGGCCAGCACGCGGGAGGTATACGGCAGGCTGTCGTAGGCACCAGGCTTGATGGCCTCGACGGCAGCGCGGGCATCGAAGTAGTCCAGGGCTGTGCCTGGCAGGTTCTTGCGGTAGGCAGTGTTCATATCGTTATCAGGCTCGGTCACGGTATTCGGTAAGCAGGTCTGGCCCTTGGGGCGCTGCGCGCCCCTTTCGCGACACAAGGCCGCTCCTACAGGAACTGCGCCGCGCCTGTAGGAGCGGCCTTGTGTCGCGAAAGGGCTGCGCAGCAGCCCCGGCGATCTACGACTCAGCGCTGTTCGATCGGCACGAACTGGCGCTGTTCGACGCCGACATACTCGGCGCTCGGGCGGATGATGCGGTTGTTAGCGCGCTGTTCGAACACGTGCGCGGCCCAGCCGGTCAGGCGCGAGCAGACGAAGATCGGGGTGAACAGCTTGGTCGGAATGCCCATGAAGTGGTACGCCGAGGCATGGTAGAAGTCGGCGTTGGGGAACAGGCGCTTCTGCTCCCACATGGTCTTGTCGATGGCTTCGGAGACCGGGTACAGGACCTTGTCACCGACCTGGTCGGCCAGCTGCTTCGACCAGCCCTTGATCACCTCGTTGCGCGGGTCGGACTCTTTGTAGATCGCGTGGCCGAAGCCCATGATCTTGTCCTTGCGCTCAAGCATGCGCAGTAGCTCGGCGGTGGCCTCCTGCGGGCTCTGGAAGCGCTCGATCAGCTCCATCGCCGCTTCGTTGGCACCACCGTGCAGCGGGCCGCGCAGCGAGCCGATGGCAGCAGTGACGCAGGAATACAGGTCGGACAGGGTCGAGGCGCAGACCCGTGCGGTGAAGGTCGAGGCGTTGAACTCGTGCTCGGCGTACAGGATCAGCGACACGTTCATCACCTTGACGTGCAGCTCGCTCGGCTTCTTGCCATGCAGCAGGTGCAGGAAGTGGCCGCCGAGGGTGTCTTCGTCGCTGGTGCAGTCGATGCGCACGCCATGGTGGGTGAAGCGGTACCAGTAGCACATCACCGCAGGGAACAGCGCCAGCAGGCGGTCGGTCTTCTCGCGCTGGGCGTCGAAGGTCAGCTCCGGCTCCAGGGTACCGAGCACCGAGCAACCGGTGCGCATCACATCCATCGGATGGGCGTCGCGAGGGATGCGTTCGAGCACCTCTTTCAGCGCCTGCGGCAGGTCACGCAGGCCCTTGAGCTTGCGTTTGTAGTCGGCCAGCTCCGCCTTGCTCGGCAGCTCGCCATACAGCAGCAGATAGGCGACTTCCTCGAATTCGGCACCGGCGGCCAGGTCACGGACGTCGTAGCCACGGTAGGTCAGGCCGGCGCCGGCCTGGCCCACGGTCGACAGAGCAGTCTGGCCGGCCACCTGGCCGCGCAGGCCAGCGCCACTGAGTACTTTTGCTTCGGCCATGGTGTTTCTCCTTTCTTGAACTTGTTATGGAGCGATCTGGCTGATTCGAGAGCGGTGCGCTCAACCTTTCTTCTGGGCAAACAGCGCGTCGAGGCTCTGCTCGAAGGCGTGGTAGCCAATGGCATCGTAGAGCTCCATGCGGGTCTGCATGGTGTCGATCACGTTTTTCTGGGTACCGTCGCGGCGCAGCGCGGTATAGACGTTTTCAGCCGCCTTGTTCATGGCCCGGAACGCCGACAGCGGGTACAGCACCAGCGACACGTCGACCGAGGCCAGTTCTTCGGTGGTGTACAGCGGTGTAGCGCCAAACTCGGTGATGTTGGCCAGGATCGGTGCCTGCACGCGGTCGGCGAAGGTCTTGTACATGGACAGTTCGGTGATGGCTTCCGGGAAGATCATGTCGGCGCCGGCCTCGATGCAGGCAGCAGCCCGGTCCAGGGCAGCGTTCAGACCTTCCACCGCCAGGGCGTCGGTGCGCGCCATGATCACGAAGCTGTCATCGGTGCGGGCATCCACTGCCGCCTTGATGCGATCGACCATCTCCTGCTGGCTGACGATTTCTTTGTTCGGGCGGTGGCCGCAGCGTTTGGCGCCAACCTGGTCCTCGATGTGGATGGCCGCAGCGCCGAACTTGCACATCGAACGCACGGTGCGGGCGACGTTGAAGGCCGAAGCGCCGAAACCGGTGTCGACATCCACCAGCAAGGGCACGTCGCAGACATCGGTGATGCGGCGCACATCGGTCAGCACATCATCCAGGCCACTGATGCCCAGGTCAGGCAGGCCCAGGGAGCCGGCAGCAACGCCGCCACCGGACAGGTAGATGGCTTTGAAACCGGCACGCTTGGCCAGCAGTGCATGGTTGGCGTTGATCGCGCCGACCACTTGCAGCGGGTGTTCGGCGGCAACGGCGTCGCGGAAACGCTGACCGGGGGTGCTGTTCACAGTCATTTCTCACCTCGTGGGCTGTTGTTGTTGGCGTCCAGATAGTGACGCTCGATGTTGCGCTTGGACGCGCCGATATGGCGGCGCATCAGGAGTTCGGCCAGTTCGCCGTCACGGTCGGCAATGGCATCGAGAATGCGGTGGTGTTCGGCAAAGGCCTGGCGCGGCCGGTTGGGCGTGGCGGAAAACTGGATGCGGTACATGCGCACCAGTTGATACAGCTCGCCGCAGAGCATCTTGACCAAGGTCTGGTTGCCGCTGCCCTGGATGATGCGGTAATGGAAGTCGTAGTCGCCTTCCTGCTGGTAGTAGCCAAGCCCGGCCTGGAACGCGGCATCGCGCTCATGGGTATCGAGCACCCGGCGCAGCTCGTCGATGTCGGCCTGGCTCATGCGCTCGGCGGCAAGGCGGCAGGCCATGCCTTCCAGCGACTCGCGGATTTCGTACAGCTCGATCAGTTCGGCGTGGTTGAGCGAAACCACCCGCGCGCCGACGTGCGGTACCCGCACCAGCAGGCGCTGCCCCTCCAGCCGATGGATGGCCTCGCGCAGCGGGCCGCGGCTGATGCCATAGGTACGTGCCAGCTCTGGCTCGGAGATCTTGCTGCCGGGGGCAATGTCGCCCTTGACGATCGCCGCCTGGATACGCCGGAAGACATTCTCGGACAAGGTTTCCGTTTCGTCTGCCTCGGCAGGGCTTGGGGTGGTGATGTCCAGCATATTGTCGACACCTTGCTAAGCGCTTGAGCAGAAACTAGCGAATCAGTGGCTCACAGTCAAAGACAAAATCAACATTGTCGACAATCGTCTAAGAACGAACTTACCCAGTGATGGCGTTGTCAGATCGCTTCACGCTGGCGTCAAGACGTCGGCGTGATAGAATGCCGCGCCTCCAAGGGGGTATCGATAGTGTATTTGTCATCAATTCATGTTGTTGACAGATGAACGAGGAAGCTTGTGCAGCCGTTGCCAGTCACCTTTACCCCGAACCCTGCACAGCTCAGCACCGCGCCAGGACTATGAGACTTACACCCGTATTATTGCTGTTATGCCTCACCCTGCTGCCGGCCCTTGGCCAGGCGGCGGGCAAGACCGTGTACGGTCTGAACGAATACGCCCGGCTTGGCGACCTCGACCTGGAAGTGGCCGCCAAGCTCGACACCGGAGCCAAGACCGCGTCGCTCAGTGCCCGTGACATCAAACGCTTCAAGCGCAACGGCGAAAGCTGGGTGCGCTTCTACCTGGCCATCGACGCCGCTCATTCGCACCCCATCGAGCGCCCTCTGGCCCGCGTGAGCAAGATCAAACGCCGCGCCGGCGACTATGATGCGGAATCCGGCAAGGCCTATACCGCCCGCCCGGTCATCGAACTTGAAATCTGCATGGGCCAGGCCCGGCGCACCATCGAAGTCAACCTCACCGACCGCAGCGCCTTCCAGTTCCCGTTGCTGATCGGCTCCGAGGCGCTCAAGCACTTCGACGCGCTGGTCGACCCAAGCCTTAAATACGCGGCCGGCAAACCTGCCTGTGCCACCGACGCTACCAAAGCAGAGTAATCCCGATGCGCTCTCTTACCCTCCATCTGAAAGTCCTGATCACCGTGCTGGTGTTGCTCGGCGTGGCGGTCACGGCCTATCAGATCTTCGTGCTCGGCATCCCGGTGACCGAAGACGAGACCGACGACCTGTGGAACATCGACGCCAAGGTCGAGTTCGTCGCCAGCTCCAAGGACCCGGTCAAGATCCAGATGTTCGTACCGCCGCTGAACCGCGACTACGTCAGCCTCAACGAGAGCTTCATCTCCAACAACTATGGGGTGAGCGTCAACCGCGCCGACGGCAACCGCAAGGTGACCTGGTCAGCGCGCCGTGTCAGCGGCAACCAGACCCTGTACTACCGGCTGGTGCTGACCAAGCGCTACAGCAACGAAAAGACCGCCATCAAAGGCCCGACCTTCCGTGACAGCCTGGCCATCGAAGGCCCGGAGAAAATCGCCGCCGAAGCCCTGATGGCCCCTATCCGCCAGCACTCGGCCGACGTCGAGACCTTTGTCAGCGAGACCATCAAACGGGTCAACAACCTCAACGACGACAACGTCAAGCTGCTGCTGGCCGGTGATACCTCGCCGATGAAGAAGGCCCAGGTCATCGACCTGCTGCTGTCGATCGCCCATGTGCCGATGGAAAAGGTCCACACCATCCGGCTGGTTGCCGACACGCCCCAGACCCCGGAGCTGTGGTTGCGCAGCTTCAATGGCAACGACTGGCTGTACTTCAACCCGGACACCGGCGAACAGGGCCTGCCGGCCGACCGCCTGCTGTGGTGGACCGGGGATGACAACCTGATTACCGTCGATGGCGGCAAGAAAGCCAACGTCACCTTCAGCATGAACAACAGCGAGATGAACGCCATCCGCCTGGCCAAGCTGACTGACGAGAACACCGACGCCGACTTCCTCGAATACTCGCTATACGGCTTGCCGCTGCAGACCCAGCAGACCTTCATGATCATGGTCATGATCCCGATCGGCGTGCTGGTGATCCTGATCCTGCGCAACCTGATCGGCATCCAGACGCTGGGTACCTTTACCCCGGTGCTGATCGCCCTGGCCTTCCGCGAGACCCAGCTGGGCTTCGGCATCATGCTGTTCACGGTGATCACCGCCCTGGGCCTGTCGCTACGTTCGTACCTGGAACACCTGAAGCTGCAGATGCTGCCGCGCCTGTCGGTGGTGCTGACCTTTGTCGTGGTATTGATCGCCGCCATCAGCCTGTTCAGCCACAAGCTGGGCCTGGAGCGCGGCCTGTCGGTGGCGCTGTTCCCGATGGTGATCCTGACCATGACCATCGAGCGCCTGTCGATCACCTGGGAAGAACGCGGCGGTGGCCATGCCATGAAAGTGGCGATCGGAACCCTGTTCGCCGCCTCCCTGGCGCACTTGCTGATGATGGTGCCGGAGCTGGTGTACTTCGTCTTCACCTTCCCGGCCGTACTGTTGATCCTGGTGGGCTTCATGCTGGCGATGGGTCGCTACCGCGGCTACCGGCTGACCGAGCTGGTGCGTTTCAAGGCATTCCTGAAGAAGGCTGACGCCTGATGTTTGGCCTGATCAAGACATGGAAAGCCCTGGAGGCCCGGGGCATCATGGGGATCAACCGGCGCAACGCGGACTACGTGCTGAAGTACAACAAGCGGCACTTGTACCCGATCGTCGACGACAAGATCATCACCAAGGAGCGTGCGCTCGCTGCCGGCATCCATGTGCCGGAGATGTACGGCATCATCGAGACCGAGAAGCAGATCGAAAAGCTTCACGAGATCATCGGCGGGCGCAACGACTTCGTCATCAAGCCAGCGCAAGGCGCTGGTGGTGACGGCATCCTGGTGATCGCCGACCGCTTCGAGGACCGCTACCGCACGGTGTCGGGCAAGATCATCAGCCACGAGGAAATCGAGCACCAGGTGTCGAGCATCCTCACCGGGCTGTACTCGCTTGGCGGCCACCGAGACCGGGCGCTGATCGAGTATCGGGTGACCCCCGACCAGATCTTCAAGAGCATCAGCTACGAGGGTGTGCCGGACATCCGCATCATCGTGCTGATGGGCTACCCGGTGATGGCCATGCTGCGACTGCCGACTCGTCAGTCCGGTGGCAAGGCCAACCTGCACCAGGGCGCCATCGGCGTGGGTGTCGACCTGGCCACCGGCGTGACCCTGCGCGGCACCTGGCTGAACAACATCATCAGCAAGCACCCGGACACCACCAACGCGGTGGACGGCGTACAGCTGCCGAACTGGGACGGCTTCATGAAACTGGCCGCCGGCTGTTATGAGCTGTGCGGGCTGGGCTATATCGGCGTGGACATGGTGCTGGACCAGGACAAGGGGCCGCTGATTCTCGAACTCAACGCCCGCCCCGGCCTGAACATCCAGATCGCCAACGATACCGGGCTGACTCAGCGCACCCATGCCATCGAAGCGCACATCGAAGCGCTGGCCAAGGACGGGATTACCGAAGACGCCGAGCAACGTGTGCGGGTGACCCAGAATCTGTTCGGGCACGTGCATCCGCGTTAACCTTCAAGGGCCTTATCGCCGGCAAACCGGCTCTCACAGGCAAAGCACTGCTCACAAGGCCTTCGCTGTGCCTGTGGGAGCGGGTTTACCCGCGAACACCGGCGAAGCCGGCGCCATACACCGCGCCGCTTTCTTCGCGGGTAAACCCGCCCCCACAGGGCTAGGCGCATTTCCTGCACAGGTCTACAATCGCCCTCCTCGCTTTTACATCGCCGTCCACACTGATGCCGACCTGTACGCTTCACCCCCTGCCCTACCAGCCCGACCCCGCTGCCTATTTCACCCGCCTGCGCCAGGCCCCCGGCGCGATCCTGCTCGACAGCGCCCGCCCCGGTGCCGAACGCGGCCGCTTCGACCTGCTCAGCGCCTGGCCCGTGCAACACCTGCAGGCTCAGCCCGACGAGGATGGCCGCGCCTTCCTCGAACGCCTGCGTGCCAGCCTGGCACAACTGGGTGAAGCACAGCTGCCCGCCGGCATCGAACTGCCCTTCGTCGGCGGCCTGATCGGCTACCTGAGCTATGACTTCGGCCGCCGCCTGGAGCAGCTGCCCTGCCTTGCGAGCGACGACCTGGCGTTGCCCGATGCACAACTGGGCCTGTACGCCTGGGCACTGCTGACCGACCACCAGCTTGGCACCAGCCAACTGGTGTTCCACCCGAGCCTGGCGCCTGAAGAGCGGGCTCGCCTGACGGCACTGTTCGAGACTGTCGACACTTCGATGTGCGGCGATTTCCAACTGCTTACCCCAATGCAGGGCGACTTGCAGCCCGAACAGTACCAGGCCGCCTTCGACCAGGTGCAGCGCTACATCCAGGCAGGCGACTGCTACCAGATCAACCTCACCCAGCGCTTCCGCGCCCCTTGCCAGGGTGACCCGTGGCAAGCCTACCAGGCCCTGCGCAAAGCCTGCCCGACGCCATTTTCCGGTTACCAACAACTGGCTGATGGCAGTGCCCTGCTGAGCTTCTCCCCGGAACGCTTCATCCGCGTCAGCCAAGGCCAGGTGGAAACCCGCCCGATCAAGGGCACCCGCCCGCGCTCGGCCGACCCCGCCGAGGACGCCAGCAATGCCGAGGAGCTGCGCCACAGCGCCAAGGACCGTTCGGAAAACCTGATGATCGTCGACTTGCTGCGCAACGACCTGGGCCGCACGTGCGAAATCGGCTCGGTGAAGGTGCCGGAGCTGTTCAGCCTGGAAAGCTACCCCAACGTTCATCACCTGGTCAGTAGCGTCACCGGCCGGCTGGCCCGCGACAAGGACGCCCTGGACCTGATCGGCGACAGCTTCCCGGGTGGTTCGATCACCGGCGCACCGAAAATCCGCGCCATGCAGATCATCGACGAGCTGGAACCGACACGCCGCGCACTGTACTGCGGCTCGCTGCTGTACATGGACGTGCGCGGCGAGATGGACAGCTCCATCGCCATTCGCAGCTTGCTGGTCAAGGATGGCCAGGTCAGTTGCTGGGGCGGCGGCGCAGTGGTAGCCGACTCGAACTGGCAGGCCGAATACGAGGAATCGATTGCCAAGGTGCGGGTACTGATGGAAACGCTGCAGAGCCTTTGAGGCTCTCGCCAGGCGTCTGCCCGGCCATTTTTTGTTACCATCACTCCATTACGAGCGCACAGCGCCACAGCCAAGATGGAAACCGCCTGATGAGCCAACCCTTCGACGTCGCCGCCCTGGCCGCGACCTATGCCAACAAGTCCCCGCAGGACATCCTCAAGCTCGCCTTCGAGCACTTTGGCGATGACCTGTGGATCTCCTTCAGCGGCGCCGAGGATGTGGTGCTGGTCGACATGGCCTGGAAGCTGAACAAGCAGGTCAAGGTGTTCAGCCTCGATACCGGCCGCCTGCATCCGGAGACCTACCGCTTCATCGACCAGGTGCGCGAGCATTACAACCTGCCGATCGAAATCCTCAGCCCGGATCGCGCCAGGCTCGACCCGTTCGTCAAGGAAAAAGGCCTGTTCAGCTTCTACAAGGATGGCCACGGCGAATGCTGTGGCATCCGCAAGATCGAACCGCTGCGGCGCAAACTTGCCACCGTCAGCGCCTGGGCCACCGGTCAGCGCCGTGACCAGAGCCCGGGTACCCGCAGCCAGGTGGCAGCACTGGAAATCGACGGCGCCTTCTCCACGCCTGAACGTCCCCTCTACAAGTTCAACCCACTGGCGCAGATGACCAGCGAGGAAGTGTGGGGTTACATCCGCATGCTTGAATTGCCGTACAACAGCCTGCATGAGCGCGGTTTCATCAGCATCGGTTGCGAGCCGTGCACGCGCCCGGTGCTGCCAAACCAGCACGAGCGCGAAGGCCGCTGGTGGTGGGAAGAGTCGACCCAGAAGGAATGCGGGCTGCATGCCGGCAACCTGATCAGCAAGGCCTGATTCACAGGTAAAGAAAAACCGGCCATTGGGCCGGTTTTTTCATGCCTGGCGCACTCAGTGCACCGGCAGTTCGACGCCGTCGAACAGCTCTTCGAGTTCCTGCTTGTTGTGGCACTGGATGGCCTTGGCCATCACTTCACGGGTCAGGTGCGGCGCGAACTTCTCGATGAAGTCGCACATGAAGCCGCGCAGGAAGGTGCCACGACGGAAGCCGATCTTAGTGATGCTGGCTTCGAACAGCTCGCTGGCATCCAATGCCACCAGGTCGCTGTCGAGCTTGGTGTCGACCGCCATTTTGGCCACGATGCCCACGCCCAGCCCAAGGCGCACATAAGTCTTGATCACGTCGGCGTCAGCCGCAGTGAACACCACCTTCGGCGTCAGGCCACGGTGATTGAAGGCTTCGTCCAGCTTCGAACGGCCGGTGAAACCGAATACATAGGTGACGATCGGGTATTCGGCAACCGCCTCCAGGGTCAGCTTCGGCAGCTTGGTCAGCGGGTGACCTTGCGGTACGACCACGCAACGGTTCCACTTGTAGCACGGCATCATGATCAGGTCGCCGAACAACTCCAGCGCCTCGGTGGCAATGGCGAAATCGACGGTGCCGTCGGCGGCCATTTCCGCGATCTGCATCGGTGAGCCCTGGTGCATGTGCAGGGCGACTTCCGGGTACTGCTTGATGAAGCTGCTGATCACCGGCGGCAGCGCATAGCGGGCCTGGGTGTGGGTGGTCGCGATGGACAGAGTGCCCTTCTTCTCGTTGGAGAATTCCTGGGCGATCTGCTTGATGCTCTCGACCTTGCGCAAGATCTCACCAGCGGTGTTGATGATGCGCTCACCGGCCGGTGTCACCCGGGTCAGGTGCTTGCCGCTGCGGGCAAAGACTTCAACACCCAGTTCGTCCTCGAGCAGGCGGATCTGCTTGCTGATGCCCGGCTGCGAGGTATACAGGCTCTGCGCCGTCGCGGAGACGTTGAGGTCATGGTGCGCCACTTCCCAGATGTAGCGCAGTTGTTGAAGCTTCATAGGTTTCCCTCGAATCGGCGGTAAGTCAGCGGCAGCAGGCAGCGACGAGATATAACTATATTAGTGGTTCTCGAAATAAAACTAGAACTATTTTGTTACACGCGCCTCCGAAACAGACTACAGCCAGCTTCACGATTTCCTACGCCCTAAGTGCTGCGAGAGCGGCACCATGTACACCGGCACCGGCGACAGTTGCAGCAGACGCACCGCCGTCCGCCCAATCGGCACATCCACCCCGGCACCGGCACTGTGGCTGCCGAAGATCAACAGGTCGACACTCAGCCGCTGCGCCTGGTCGAGGATGACCTGTGCCGGGTCACCCTGACGCACCCGCACTGCCCTGATCAGCGCCAAGTCAGCGTCCTCGCCCAATTCGTCACGAAAGTTCTCCAATACCCGCTGTTCGATATTGGCCATCACCGTGTTGACGCCTTCACTGTGCAATGCATCCAGCGTCTGCTCATCGAGGTAACTCTGCAGCAGCGACTCAGCGAACTGGCCCATGGGCTCCACCGCGTGAATCACATAGAGTTCTGCGTTGAAGGCCCGAGCCAGGGTCAGGGCGTGCTGCATGACAAAAGGTGCGTAGACACCGAGGTCGGTGGCGTACAGCATGGAGCGGATCATTCGACCTCCTCGACTGCCGTGACGGCAGAGCAAGCTTCAGCTTAGCAGTGCACCGGACCCGCGCTCTGCCGTCCGGCGCACTGCCGATGCGGCCTGCAGAGCATCAGCCAGCTCGGTTGGCGCGGTCGATGAAGGCCAGGGCCTGATACAACATTTGCATCCGCGGCAGACTGCAGCCGGCCGCCCCTGCACGGGCAATCGGCTCGGCATAGATCGCCTGCAGTTCCAGCGGGCGTTGCTGGGCATGGTCGTGGTACATGCTCGGCCAGTAATCAGGCATCTGCTCGGTCATGCGGAACAGTTGCTCAGCATAGCCCGCCGGCAGTTCATACCCGCACGCGGCAGCGCCTTGCACCACTTCAGCCATCAGCGCCTGGATCAGGTCGCGACTCTCGTCAGCGGCCATCAGCGGCGCGGTGCTGGCCCCCAACAAAACCGAAAGGCCGTTGTACGGCACGTTCCATACCAGTTTCTGCCAGCGCGCCTGAGCCAGGTTGGCCATCGGCTGGGATTCGACGCCCGCCGCGCGGAACAGCGCGGCGCCCGCCGCCACGATCGCCGCACCGCCATCTTCGGCCGGCCCACTGTGGTAACCGAGGTTGACCGCACCCAGCGCCTGGTGGCGGATCACCCCCGGGGCCTGGCGGTTGACGCAGATGAAACACAAGCCGCCGAGCAGGTGCAGGTTAGCCGGCAAGGCCACCCTCAACTGCTCTTCCACGCCCAGGCCATTCTGCAACAGCACCACCTTGGCATCGGCTGTGGCGGCCTGGATGATCAGCGGTGCGAGCTCGACATTGCTGGTTGACTTGGCACCCACCAGCAGCCAGTCGCAGGGCGGCATGTCGGCAGCACTGGTGTAGGCGCTGACCGGCATCTGCACCACGCCATGCACGGCATGCTCCAGGGTCAAGCCCTGTTCGCGGACCACGTCATATTCGCTGCGCAGCAGAAAATGCACATCGAAACCAGCGCGCGCCAGCATCAGCCCATAGAAGCCACCGATAGCACCGCTGCCAATGATGCCGATGCGTGGTTTGCGAGAAGCCATGGAAATCTCCTGAGTAGGTTGGTTCGCTTTTTTACACCCATCTGGGCCTTTCGAGGACACACAAGTGTCAACACGTACCAAATCCCATTGTCGCGCCCCCTGTAACGCGCTAAGGTTCGGCTCCCCGCTGCGAACATTATTGCTGCTGGGCCGCACGGGGATTGCTGGCGGCCGGCACCCGTGACCTGACGAGTAACACGATGGCTGATTTACCGATCGACGACCTTAACGTTGCCTCCAACGAGACCTTGATCACCCCCGATCAGCTCAAGAAGGAGATCCCCCTCAGCGCCAAGGCCCTGCAGACTGTGACTGCCGGCCGCGAAGTTGTGCGCAATATCCTCGACGGCAAGGACCATCGCCTGTTCGTGGTAGTCGGCCCATGCTCCATCCATGACATCAAGGCCGCTCACGAATATGCCGAGCGCCTGAAGGTGCTGGCCGAGGAAGTGTCCGACACGCTGTACCTGGTCATGCGCGTGTACTTTGAAAAGCCACGCACCACCGTTGGCTGGAAAGGCCTGATCAACGATCCATACCTGGATGACTCGTTCAAGATCCAGGACGGCCTGCACATTGGCCGCCAGTTGCTGCTGGACTTGGCCGAAATGGGCCTGCCGACCGCTACCGAAGCGCTCGACCCGATCTCGCCGCAGTACCTGCAGGACCTGATCAGCTGGTCGGCCATCGGCGCCCGCACCACCGAATCGCAAACCCACCGCGAGATGGCCTCGGGCCTGTCATCGGCGGTCGGCTTCAAGAACGGCACCGATGGCGGTTTGACCGTGGCCATCAACGCTCTGCAGTCGGTGTCCAAACCGCACCGCTTCCTCGGTATCAACCAGGAAGGTGGCGTATCGATCGTGACCACCAAGGGCAACCCTTATGGCCACGTGGTGCTGCGTGGCGGCAATGGCAAGCCCAACTACGATTCGGTCAGTGTCGCCCTGTGCGAACAGGATCTGGCCAAGGCCAGGATCAAGGCCAACATCATGGTCGACTGCAGCCACGCCAACTCCAACAAGGACCCGGCCCTGCAGCCACTGGTCATGGAGAACGTCGCCAACCAGATCCTCGAAGGCAACCAGTCGATCATCGGCCTGATGGTCGAGAGCCACCTGAACTGGGGCTGCCAGTCGATCCCGAAAAACCTCGACGAACTGCAGTACGGTGTGTCGATCACCGATGCCTGCATCGACTGGTCGACTACTGAAAAAACCCTGCGCAGCATGCACGCCAAGCTCAAGGACGTGCTGCCACAACGCAAGCGCGGTTGAGTCAAGCGCGATGAAAAACGCCGGGCATTGCCCGGCGTTTTTGTAACAGCTGTCGCTTGCCCGTTCAGGCCTTGCTCGAATGGCGCTGCTGGCGCTCCATGTAGCGCTCCACATACGAGCAGGAAGGAATCACCGTGTAGCCCATCTGGTCTGCATACTCGAGGGCTTTCTCGGTCAACGCTGCTGCGATCCCGCGGCCACGCAGAGCGTTGGGAACAAAAGTGCGATAGATGTCCAGTGTCTGCTTGCCCAGGTCCATGTAGGTCAGGTAGGCACGATGACCGTCCACGTTGGTTTCGAACTGATGACCGGCCTGGTCATGGTGGATGGTCAGCGCTTCACTCATCACTACTCCTCGCAGGCCTTTCTGGCAGACCCTTACCTTAACCGTGTGGTTTATCCGGCGGAGGAACCTCAACGCCACCTCATGCCCCTTGGACCATCCGCCGACAGCAATTGTTCGACCGGGTCGGGCACTCACAAATAGTAGGCGCCGCAAGCGGGATTGCTCAAGGTGGTCAGCGTTAAAAAGTAGCAGCAGGCCACGCCTGGAGCTTGCACACCCTGCAACAGCAATCACGCCCTGAACAGCAACCGGATGTTGTTGTGCTTAAGACGCTGAGAGACAGTTAAAGTCACCGCTAGTTCAGCAAAAAAGTTCCTGCAGCACAATCGCTTGCACCGGCTGTACGGTTTTTTCACAAAACCCCGGCAAATCTTGTCGGCGTGACCCATAGCAACATTTTTTTTGCAGTTCTTGCGCTCTGTCAGTTTACTTACTACAAGTAATGGGTACTATGTACGCCGGCCAGTTTCTCTTTTCCGAGAGATGGCTATTTAATAGAAAGTCCTTGAAGGGGAACACGATGAACAACGTTCTGAAATTCTCTGCTCTGGCTCTGGCCGCAGTTCTGGCTACCGGTTGCAGCAGCGTATCCAAAGAAACCGAAGCTCGTCTGACTGCGACTGAAGACGCAGCAGCTCGCGCTCAGGCTCGTGCTGACGAAGCCTACCGTAAGGCTGACGACGCACTGGCAGCCGCTCAGAAGGCTCAGCAGACTGCTGACGAAGCCAACGAGCGCGCTCTGCGTATGCTGGACAAAGCCAGCCGCAAGTAATAATCCTCACGGATTGTTATGGAGCCGACCCACTTGTGGGTCGGCTTTTTTATTGCCCGAAGGAAAGGCCTCCAGCGCAAACCAAAAGGCCCGCATCAGGCTGTAAACCCGAGCGGGCCCGAAGGTGTTACAAAAGCGTTACTGCAGTTCGGGCGGGATGCTCGACACCATCGGTGCGGCGCCCTGGTTATTGACCGGTACGGCAATTTCCACCGGCATGCCGTCTTCTGCGGCCACCACGTCACGTACCATGTCCCAGTTCATGCGCAGGTTGTTGGCCAGGTCTTCACGCTTGAGCAAGGCATTGATGACTGCCGTGTGCTTGTCGACCACGGACGGGTTGCCGTGATCGTCCAGCGGCGTATGGGCCTCGAGATAAACCTTGCCGCCACTGATGCCGAACTTGTAAGGCTCGTTGATGATGCGCACCGGCGTGCCCACCGGGACCATCTTCGACAGTTCCAGCACGTTGTTGTTGAGCATGCGGAAGCAGCCATGGCTGGTGCGCATGCCGATACCGAACTTCTTGTTCGAACCATGGATGAGGTAGCCCGGCACACCCAGGGTGAACTTGAACGGCCCCAGCGGGTTGTCAGGGCCGGCCGGCACCACGGTCGGCAGGATGTCACCGTCTGCGGCGTGCTCGGCACGGATCGAGGCGGGAGGCGTCCAGGTCGGGTTCGGCGTCTTCGCGGTGATCTTGGTCATGGCCACCGGGGAACCCCAGCCTTCGCGCCCGATGCCCAGCGGGAAGGTATGCACCACGTTCTGCCCTTTCGGGTAGTAGTACATACGGTACTCGGCCAGGTTGATGACGATGCCTTCACGCGGGCCCGGCGGCAGGATATAGCGGGTCGGCAGGATGATTTCGGTGCCAGCGCCCGGCAGCCACGGGTCGACACCCGGGTTGGCAGCGATCATTTCCAGGTAGCCGAGGTCGTTGGCAGTGCCGATGTCGGCAAAGGTGTCTTCGTACTTGGCCTTGATCGTCTGGACCTGGCCAACGACGTCTTCACCGGGTGGCGGCAGTGGCAGTTCCAGCGCAGCAGCGGGGCCCGCTACCAGCAGGGCGGCCAGGGACAGGCAACGGGTGACGGCGGGAAAGCGCGGCAACATCCGGTAAATCCTTCGAAAGGTAGTCAAGAAGCACGATTGTACACCCGCCTCGCTGCAAGCGGGAGGCATTGGCGTCTTACATGCGTTTCAGATGATGAAAGGTGCGCGCAGTTTCGTACCTGCCATTCACCTCAGAGCTCGGGCCAGACCGGCCGCATGCCGCGGCGCTGGGCATCGAGGATCGCCCGGCAGAGGTCGCACAGGCGTCCGTCACGGTAAATGCTGCGCGATACCCCGGACCAGCGCGGTTGCGCCGGCAGCAGGCCACCGCACAAGGTGCGGTCGACCGGCACGCCGAGTTCGAGCTGACGGGCCACGAGGTGGACGCGTATTTCCTGGCAAGCGAACAGGTCGAGCTGCTCATCAGGCTCGATCAGTTGATAGGCAAACAAGGACCAGGCAGGGCGCGGCATCGGGGGCTCTCGAAACGGGGGGCGCAACATTAGCCGAAAGCCGGCCCCGTTTAAAGCGTCACAGCAAGGGTTTTATCTTGGGCCAGGCATTTTCCAGCAGCCGCTGCTGGGCAGCCTGTGCCGGATGGATGCCATCGGCCTGCATCATTCCCGGCACACCGCCAACCCCTTCGAGGAAGAACGGCACAAGCGCCACCTGCTTTTCCGTCGCCAGCTGTTCATAGACGTTGGCGAAGGCCGTGGTATAGCGCACGCCATAGTTCGGTGGCAGGCGCATGCCCAGCAGCAGCACCTTGGCCCCCGCCTGGCGGGCACTCTCGATCATCGAGGCAAGATTTTGTTGCAATTGCTGCGGAGGCTGACCGCGCAGGCCATCATTACCTCCCAATTCCAGCACCACCAGGCTCGGCTTATGCGCTGCAAGCAGCGCCGGCAGCCGGGCCTGGCCGCCTGCACTGGTGTCGCCACTGATCGACGCGTTGACCACCTGATCGTCGAAACCTTCGTCCTTGAGCCGGGTCTGCAACAAAGAGACCCAACCCTGGCGGGTATCCAGGCCAAAACCGGCGCTGATACTATCGCCGACGACCAGCAATGTTCCCGCCGCCGCGCTCTGGGCCAGGCAATACAGGGCCAGACCGGCACTCAACCACCACATTCGCATCGGATTCTCCATGGGCCCCAGCATTCTCGTTGCGCAGAACCTTAGCAAAGTGGTCCCCAGCGCGGAAGGTGACCTGACCATCCTCCACGCCCTTTCCCTCGACCTCGCCCAGGGCGACAGCCTGGCCATCGTCGGTGCCTCCGGCTCGGGCAAGTCGACCCTGCTCGGGTTGCTCGCCGGCCTCGATCGTCCCAGCGCCGGCCAAGTCATTCTCGCCGGGCACGACCTCGGCCCGCTGGACGAAGACCAACGCGCCAGGGTACGCGCCGAGCATGTCGGTTTCGTCTTTCAATCGTTCCAGCTGCTCGACAGCCTCAATGCCCTGGAGAACGTGATGTTGCCGCTGGAGCTGGACGGTCGGCGCGACGCCCGCGAGCATGCCCGCACCCTGCTGGAGCGGGTCGGCCTGGGCAAGCGCCTGGCCCACACCCCACGCCAGCTTTCCGGTGGCGAGCAACAGCGTGTCGCCATCGCTCGCGCCTTCGCCGCACAACCGGCAGTGCTGTTCGCCGACGAACCTACCGGCAACCTCGACAGCCACACCGGCGAGCGCATCAGCGACCTGCTGTTCGAGCTGAACAAGGAGCGCGGCACCACCCTGGTGCTGGTCACCCATGACGAGCGCCTGGCCCGGCGCTGCCGCCGCCAGATCCGCCTGGACGCAGGCCGCCTGGTGGCGCAGGTGGAGGCCTGATGAAGCACATGCCACTGTCTCGCCTGTGCGGCCTGGCCCTGCGCCAGCTGCTGCGCGACATCCGCGCCAGCGAAGTGCGGGTGCTGTTCTTTGCCTTGCTGGTGGCCGTCGCCGCCAGTACCGCCATCGGTTATTTCGGCGCCCGCCTGAATGGCGCGATGCAACTGCGCGCCAGCGAATTCCTCGGTGCCGACCTGGTACTGCAAGGCAGCACGGCGGCCCGTGAAGAACAGCTCAGCGCTGGCCAGGCGCTGGGCCTGCGGCATGCCCAGGTCGTCGAATTCACCAGCGTGGTGGGCGGCGATGCCGGCATCCAGCTTTCCAGCATCAAGGCGGTCGATGGCGCCTACCCGTTGCGCGGGCAGGTACGCAGTGCCGCAGCCCCGTATGCCGAGGAAACCCCTGGAGGCGGCCCGGCCCCTGGAGAAGCCTGGGTCGAACCTCGCCTGCTCGCGGCGCTGGGGCTGAAAGTCGGCGACCGCATCGACGTCGGCATGAAGACCTTGCGCATGAGCCGGGTGCTGACTTACGAGCCGGACCGCGCCAACAACTTCTATAGCCTGACGCCCCGGCTGATGATCAATCTGGCCGACCTGCAAGCGACCGGGGTCGTTCAGCCCGGCAGCCGGGTCACCTACCGCGACCTCTGGCGCGGCGATGCCGAAGCCGTCGTGCAATACCACAAGAACGTGGCAAAGCACCTTGCTGCCAACCAGCGCCTGCTCGACACCCGCGATGGCAACCGCCAGATCGGTGGCGCCCTGGGCAAAGCCGAGCGCTACCTGAACATGGCTAGCCTGGTGGCCGTGCTGCTGGCAGGCGTCGCCGTGGCGCTGTCCGCCAGCCGCTACGCTGCGCGGCGCCTGGATGCCAGCGCCTTACTGCGCTGCCTGGGGCTGTCGCGGCACCAGGCCTTGGGGCTGTATTGCCTGCAACTGGCGATGCTCGGGCTGGTCGCCGCACTGGCTGGCGCCCTGCTCGGCTGGCTGGCGCAACTGGGCCTGTTCCGCCTGCTGCATGGCCTGTTGCCCAGCGAAGTGCCGGCCGGGGGCATGCTTCCGGCACTGGCCGGCATCGCCACCGGCCTGGTCGCCCTGGCCGGTTTTGCCTTGCCGCCGCTGGCGGCGCTCGGCCAGGTGCCACCGCTGCGCGTGCTGCGCCGTGATCTGCTGCCCGTGCCACCGAGCAGTTGGCTGGTGTATGGCGCCGCCCTGCTCGCCCTGGGCCTGATCATGTGGCGCCTGAGCCTCGACCTGCTACTGACCTTCGCCCTGCTCGGCGGTGGCCTGGTCGCCGCACTGCTGCTGGGCGGGCTGCTGTTGCTCGGTTTGCAGAGCTTGCGCAAGGCACTCGCCGGCGCGCCACTGGCCTGGCGCCTGGGCCTTGGCCAGTTGCTGCGCCACCCCATGGCCGCTGCCGGGCAAGCCCTGGCATTTGGCCTGATCCTCCTGGCAATGGCAGTGGTGGCGCTGTTGCGGGCAGAACTGCTCGACAACTGGCAGGCACAACTGCCCAAGGACGCACCCAACCACTTTGTCCTGAACATCCTGCCCACCGACCGCGAACCGTTCGCCCAGCGCCTGCACGAGGTAAACGCCAGTTCGGCACCGCTATATCCGGTGACACCGGGCCGGCTGATTCAGATCAACGATCAACCGGTGCAGCAGGTCGTCAGCAAGGATTCCGCCGGCGAGCGGGCGGTACAACGCGACCTCAGCCTGACCTGGGCTGCCGACCTGCCCGTGGGCAATGTGCTGAGCGCAGGCAACTGGTGGCAAGCCTTGCCTGCCAGCGACGAAACTCCCGGTGTGTCGGTCGAGGCCGAACTGGCTGCCAGCCTGAAGCTGCAACTGGGCGACCTGCTGACGTTCGACATTGGTGGCGAGCAGCGCCAGGCGCGCGTCAGCAGCCTGCGCAGCGTGCACTGGGACAGCTTTCAGCCGAACTTCTACATGATCTTCCAGCCGGGCACCCTGCAGGGGCTGCCAACCACGTACCTGACCAGCTTCTACCTCGCCCCCGGCCATGATCTGGACGTGGTGGCGCTGTCGCGGGCGTTCCCGGCAGTGACCATCCTGCAGGTCGATGCCTTGCTCGAGCAGCTGCGCAGCATCCTCGCCCAGGTCACCCTGGCGGTCGAGTATGTGTTGCTGTTCGTGCTGGCGGCAGGGCTTGCCGTATTGTTCGCCGGGTTGCAGGCAACGTTGGACGAGCGGATTCGCCAAGGTGCCTTGCTGCGGGCACTGGGCGCCGCGCGCCCCTTGTTGGTCAAGGCGCGGCGCATCGAGTTCGGTTTGCTGGGGGCGGCCAGTGGTGCCTTGGCGGCGCTGGGGTGCGAGCTGATTACCCTGGTGCTGTATCGTTATGCGTTCGACTTGCAGTGGAGCCCGCATCCGTGGCTGCTGCTGTTGCCGCTGATCGGGGCGATGCTGGTGGGCGGGGCAGGTGTTTTAGGCACTCGACGAGCGCTGAATGCCAGCCCACTGGCGGTACTACGGGAAAGTTGATAGCGCCTGTGCTGGCCGCTTCGCAGCTAGAGCCGCTCCCCCAGGTACATCACCAGTCTGAAAGTTGTGCAATCGCTGTGGGAGCGGATTTACCCGCGAAGAGGCCGGCGCAGGCGATATTGATTCATTGCCCGTAGTGGATGCTGTTCACGTACCAGGTTGCTTGACCGGTGGGGGTGTTCACCAGCACTTCGTCGCCCTCCTCCTTCTTGAGCAGGGCCCGGGCCATCGGCGAGTCGATCGAGATATAGTCGTTACGGCCATAGATCTCGTCATACCCGACAATACGAAACTTCTTGGTCTCGCCGTCATCGTTTTCGATTTCGACCCAGGCACCGAAGAAGACCTTGCCTTCCTGCTGCGGCGAGTAGGCGACCACCTTCACATCCTCGAGGCGCTTGCGCAGATAGCGGACCCGACGGTCGATTTCGCGCAGCAACTTCTTGTTGTACTGGTAGTCGGCGTTCTCGCTGCGATCGCCGAGCGAAGCGGCCCAGGCCACTTTCTGGGTGATTTCCGGGCGGTACACCCGCCACAGATGATCCAGCTCCTTCTTGAGGGCCTCGTGACCTTCCGTGGTGATGATGTTGGTGCTCAACGGCGCGCTCCTCAGCGTCGGGTAATCAGGCCCTGGCGCGCGATGCGGGTCAGCTGGCCAATCACTTCGGCCGCGTCCTCGCGGGTTGGCGCCTGGATCACCGCCAGGTCGAAGCGATCGTTGCCGAACTGTTCCAGGCGGCATGCGTCTTCGGCGAACTGGATGAGAAAAGCGCGGGCCTGCCCCTTGCGGCGCGACAAGCCTTCAAGTTGGCGCAAGAGCGTTGGTTGATGCTGGCCACCGAGCAGAATGCGCGGTGTACGGGAAGCCTGGCCGGCAGGCAACGGGCTCAAACAGACACTGGTACGTGGACAACTCATGGAGTTTCTCTCCGCCTCGCGAATCCCGCTGGGCAGCGGTGGGAGGCGTCACCGAACCAGCGCTTTAGCGGTATTTCGGACGACCCGGAAAGCGTGCCAGTCCCGCGCCCCGCAAGTAGCTGTTTAAATCGGCGCAGGCGGTATGCTAGAGCGACCAGCCGCAAGCTGCAAGCCCCACGCTGAAATGCGTTCGGCTGGCGCTTGGTCAACGACTGACAACACGTTCCAGCGCCGTGCGTTCGCGGCTGAACGCCAGGAAGTACTTGTTGACGCTGTTGACGAAATTGACCGGCCCCATGCCGACCTGCTCCATGGCGATGCGCTCGGTCTGGAAGAACCATTGGTTACCATTGAGGCCGCGCTTGCGGGCCTCGGCGCGCATGGCCTGGACCCGCTCCGGGCCGAGGTTGTAGGCCGCCAGCACAAACGCCATGCGCTCGCGCTCGTTGATCTGCGGGCTGGCGAAGAACTTGCGGCGGATCAGCGCCAGGTAGCGCGCACTGGCCTGGACATTGCCATCGACCGAGCCAGTGTCGCTGACCCCCACCCGTTGCGCAGCCGACGGGGTGATCTGCATCAGGCCGTGCGCCCCGCCGCTGCCGCGTGCCGCAGGGTTCAGGGTGGATTCCTTGAAGGCCAGGGCCGCCAGGTTCAGCCAGTCGATCTGCTGCGCCTCGGCATGCTTCTGCAATACCGGGCGCAGTGAGTTCAGGCGCTGCCGGTCTTTGCCAGCCAACGGGTTGTGTACCCGGTACTGGCGTCGGTAGATGCGTTCGAAGGCCGCATCCTGGTTTTCCGGCGCATGATACCCCTGGAGAAAGCGATCAACCGTGGCCAACAGCATCGTCGCATCACGCCGCACATACCACCGCATGGCCTGCGCCTGCCCCAGTTGCACGCGGGTGTCCAGGCGCAGGTTCGGCATGACCCTGGCCCAGCGCTGGGCGATCGGGCGCTCCACCATGGTCAACGGATAGATGCCGGCCTGGACCATCTCCAGCACGTCTTCCACCGCCAACGTCGCATCAACCCATTCGATCTTGATCGGCGCCCGTTTACGCAGCGCCAGCTGCTGATTGAGCTGCTGTATCACCGCCCCTGCCGCGCTGGCGCTGGTCAAGGCCACCGTACGGCCGGAGAGCTGTTCGGCGCGGGTATAGCTGCGATCCCCCTTGCGCCCGACCAGCAGCAGCGGCACCTGGTCGAGCACTGGTGCACTGCTGTTGACCCCGCCGGTCAGGGCCGGGTCGAGCAGCTCGCCTGGTGCGGCCAGGTCACCTTCACCGCGCTGCAGGGCACCCAGCAGCTGCTCCTTGGCCCGTGGAATGATCTTCAGGCTGATCTGCTGGCCAGCACCGGCCCGGGCATTGAGGTAATGCTCGAGGCCACGCAGGCGGTAATACTCGATACCCACCGGTTCACCCTTGATCTCACCGGAGCTGTTGCGGCTCTGGTTGACCAGCACCCGCAGCACCTTGGTGCTGCGGATCTGCTGCAAGTCTCGGGCACTGTTCACCGGCACGTGCTGCTGTGGCCCTGGCAGCCGTGCGTAGGCCGGACCGACCGCGGTCAGCCCGAGCATCAGCATCAGGGTCAGCAGGTATCGCAGCATGCGAAATCGTGTCCGTGGTCGGTGGGCAGCAGCCATGGCGGAACGTGCGGTCGTAAGAAATGACGCTAGAAGACCACGACAACTGCCTGAAGTTCTTGGTTTTTTCCGAATATCACGCTTTTTGCTATGCTGGCCGCCCCGCGGCACGAGGTAGCACCATGCAACTGATCGATATCGGCGTCAACCTGACCAACAGCAGTTTCCACGACCAGCAGGCCGCCATCGTCGAGCGCGCCATCGAAGCCGGCGTGCTACAAATGGTCCTGACCGGCACCAGCCTGGAGGTCAGCGAGCAGGCGCTGGAGCTGTGTCAGCAGCTCGATGGCGACGGCCAGCACCTGTTCGCCACGGCTGGCGTGCACCCACACGATGCCAAGTCATGGGATGGCGACAGCGAGCAGAATCTGCGCCAGCTGCTGGCTGAATCCCGGGTGCGGGCCGTGGGTGAATGCGGGCTGGATTTCAACCGTGACTTCTCCCCTCGCCCGCTCCAGGAAAAGGCCCTGGAAGCCCAGCTGGCCCTGGCGGCGGAACTGCGCTTGCCGGTGTTTCTGCATGAGCGCGATGCCAGCGAGCGCCTGCTGGCCATCCTCAAGGATTACCGCGACCACCTACCGGCTGCAGTGGTGCATTGCTTTACCGGCGCGCGCGAAGCCTTGTTCGCCTACCTGGACATGGACCTGCACATCGGCATCACCGGCTGGATCTGCGACGAGCGTCGCGGCACCCACCTGCATCCGCTGGTGGGCAACATCGCCGAAGGCCGGCTGATGCTGGAGAGCGACGCGCCCTACCTGCTACCACGCAGCCTGCGGCCAAAGCCGAAAAACGGCCGCAATGAGCCGGCATTCCTCACCGAGGTGTTGCGTGAAGTGGCGCTGCATCGCAACGAGCGCATCGAGCACTGCGCCCAACACACCACTGCCACGGCCAAAGCCTTCTTCCAGCTTCCTTGACGCATGTCATGAACGTTTCTCGAGTGCGCGGGCACAATGATGGCACCTTGCCAATAATGTTTCCGCTCAACTCAGAGAAGACCTGCCCATGGGTGCCTGGCTTAGCAATATTTCCCTGAAGTACAAATTCTGGGCCGTCAACGCGGTGGCCTTTGTCACGACATTGCTGCTGGTGCTCTATGCGGTGCACCTTGAGCAACGCGCCCGTGCCGAGGCTGCGCAAGCCCAGGCGCAAGCCCAGGCCGAACTGCTGGCGGCCTGGCCTACCGGTCAGGCCCTGCCGCGCCAAGCCAACCTGATCACCTGGCAGCCCGGGCAGACCCCGTCTTATGCGGGTGAAGGCCTCGAAGCCCTGACCACTGCCCAAGGCTGGGTAGCCTTGCCGGCGGCCTGGATCCTCGGCGACAACCCGCTGCGCGGCGCTCAGGTGCTGCGCCATGGTTCGCAGCAACTGGCCGTACTGGCCGTAGCGCCAAGCCTTCGCCAGGTGTTCTTAGACCGCTTCAGCAACTACGCCTTCTGCGTGCTTATCCTCATGCTCGCGATGCTCGGCGCATCGCAGCTGCTGATCCGCTTCCTGCTCAGCCAGCTCAACACCCTCAAGGACGTGATGCTGCACGTGGAAAAGACCGGCGACCTGTCGGCCCGCGTGCCGCTGGCCTGTGGCGACGAAGTCGGCCAGATGGCCGGTGCGTTCAATGCCATGCAGGCCACCTACCACCGTGTGGTCAGCACCGTCGCCCAGACTGCGGCGCAGCTGGATTCCGGTGCCGCGCGCCTGGCCGCAAGCATGAGCGAAGTGCGCCATGGCATGCTCGGCCAACAGAGTGAGACCGACCAGGCGGCCACGGCAATCAATGAAATGTCGGCCACTGTGCACCACATTGCCCAGCATGCAGGCGCCACCCGTGACTTGTCGCAGACCGCCGACACCCTGGCCGGCAGTGGCAAGGACGTGGTCAGCCGGGTGCAGGACTCGATCTCCGGGCTCTCCAGTGGCGTTCAGCAAACCGCCGAGATGATTCGTCAGCTCGCCGACGACAGCCAGAAGATCAACAGCGTGGTCGGGGTCATTCACAGTATCGCCGAGCAGACCAACCTGCTGGCACTCAACGCCGCCATCGAAGCCGCCCGCGCAGGTGACCTGGGCCGTGGATTTGCCGTGGTTGCCGACGAGGTGCGCAACCTGGCCAAGCGCGTGCAGACCTCCACTGACGAAATCACCCGCATGGTCGCCGACCTGCAGGCTGGCACCCGTGACGCCGTGGAGTTCATGCAGGAGAGTTCGTACAAGGCCGACGACTGCGTCCGCCAGGCGCAGGAGGCTGGCGCGGCGTTGGCCGAAATTACCGGCGCGGTTGCCCAGATGCGCGAGAGCAATACACAGATTGCCGTCGCTGCGGAGCAGCAAAGCCAAGTGGCCGAAGAGATGAACCGCGCGGTGGTCAGCATCCGCGATGTCACCGAAGAGACCGTGCAGCAGACCGTCGACTCGGCCACCACCAGCAGCCACCTGGCGACCCTGGCCGGTGAGCTGAGCAAGGCCATTGGCCAGCTCAAGCTATAGTCGCCATAGCCAGCCTCGATTGGCCCCGTAACCGGGGCCACACTAAGCTTTGGGCATGCCTGCAAGAAAAAGCGCGAGGAGCTGCCCATGAGCAAACGACTGCCCAACCTGCACGCCTGGCAATGGCGTGGCTACCACCACAATCACCGGCACCCGACCAATCTGGTGTTGCACCTGATTGCCGTGCCGCTGTTCATCCTCGGTGCGCTACTGGTGTTGTCAGGCCTGTTCGGCCTGGACCTGGGCCAGATCGCCGTCGGCATCATAGCCGTGATTGCCGGCCTGGGCCTGCAGCGCCAAGGGCATCGCCTGGAAGCCGAGCAGCCTGAACCGTTCGCCAATCGCAAGGACGCGGTGCAGCGGCTGCTGACCGAGCAGTTCGTCACCTTTCCACGCTTCGTGCTCAGCGGCGCCTGGTGGAGAGCCTGGCGCGACCGGCACAAGCACCGGCACTGATGATCAGGCGAACACCGTGACCGTCTGCCGGCTCAGCGCCAGCAACTCCCCTTCGGCACTCCACAACGCTGCCGCCGCGTGGCCGTAGCCATCGCGCGCATGTTCGGTCTCGACACGGTAATAGCACCAGTCCAGCGTTGACAGTTTCGCCGTCGGCTGGATGAATTCGATGGTCCAGGTCAAGGTACTGCCCGCGGCTGGTTGCTTGAGAAACGGCATCAGGCTCGGTGGCCAGGCGTCCACCAGCGCCAACAGGTGCGCCTCGTTGATCTGCTCTTCAGCAACATCGCGCAGGCGCACCCAGCCGCCCATGTGGCGCGACGGGTTGCCACTGAACGGCAGGCCTCCGACCGTCCAGCGCAACGCAACATGGCGCATGAACTCCGGAGTGACGCCCTTGATGTAGGGTAACTCCGGAGCCGCTTGCTCGAGCGGTGTCATCGCCACGGCGGGCGCAGCGGCAACATTGATCACCGACGGTCGGCCCGCACCAAAATTGCCCTGCACCAGCGTCACCACCTGGCCATTCTGAATGGCGCGGCCCAGCAAGGTGCTGACTGCCTTGCCCTCACGCAGCACTTCTACCTCGAAACGGATGGGCACATCCGCTGCCGCCGGGCTGACGAAGCTGATGGCCAGCGAACGCACCGGGCGATCATCGGCGAGCTTCAGACGCATACGCTCATAAACCATGGCCGCCATCAGGCCGCCGAACACGGCACGCCCCTGGGCCCAGCTGGGCGGAATGCTGAGCGCCTCGGGGTTTTCCCGCACCGCGTCGAGCAATTGGTTGAAATTCATCGGCCGGCTCCTGCCTACAGCGAAAGGTTTGCCAATACTAGCCAGCAAACGCCGACCGATCAGCCCGCATATCGGTCATTTGCCGGGCTAACGTCGCTTGAGCGAGGCCTGCAGCGCATCGAGGGTGAGGTCGGCGTTGCGTTCTGCGTCGCGCAGTTGCCGCTCCCAGCTTTCCTTGCATGGCGCCAGGTCCGGGTGATCCTTGGCTTGCAGCAACCACTGCAGGCGGTCATGCCAATCACCCAGATCGCCCTGGGCCTTCTTCAACAGACGCTGCAGCTTCTTGCCGGCATGGTCGAGCTGCGGATAAGCCTCGTCGCCGTACCGTACCCGCTTGATCAGCAGGCGCAAACGATGGCGATCATGGCCGGGGGCCTGCAGGGCTTCATGCAGCTTGTGCCATTGCTTGACCAGGCGCTTGTCGACCCGCTTGACCAGCGACTTGGCCAGCCCCTCGCGCTCCGCTGCCCGCAGAAACAGCGGGAACACATCGACTATCGCCAGCACCCGGGTCAGCTGCGGGCTGGCGGCAACACTGGCGAATGCACTGTCCCACCTTGCCAGGCGCCGTTGCCCGGCTTCGGCATGGCCGCACCCGATGAGCTCGGCAGCCAGCACCTCTCGATCCCGCAGGGGCGTGGTCAGCGCCCCCAGCGACCGCGCCGCCTCCTCCAGCTGCTCCACTCCTGGCAGCCCCCGCAGCGGCCGCAACAGGCTGCGCAGGCGCCGCAGGCTGGTCCGCAAGTCGTGCAGCGCCTCGCTGTCAGTATTGGCAGCCAGGCGCTCACGGCAGGCCAGCAGACGCACCTGCAAGGTCAGCAACTGGGCAACGATATGATCGAGCATGGCTGACATGTGACACTCCTTGATCAACGCCCGGCGCGCGACTCACGAATGTAGAAGCGGGCCTTCTCGGACTTGTGGGTGCACCCTTCGTACCCCTCGAACTGCTGCTGCGTCTTGGCACCCGTCAGCAACGACAGCGCCTTGGAATAGCTGACAGTGCCGGCGAAGCCCTCGGCCTTGGCCAGGTCCAGCTCCTTCCAGGCGGCATCGAGCTGAGTCGCGCAGCTTTCGCGGTAGGCCGTCTTGCCCGCGCAGCCTGCAAGGGCCAGGGCAATCAGTGGAAGGCAGATCCAGGCTTTCATCGGTAGTACCTCAAAGGTCAAAAAACAGTGGCTGTTCGACGCCTGTGCAACTGAAAAGTGCCCGGCTCGATATGCTTTGCTTAGCGTAGTTCAGCGCCGTCTGGATTGAAGCACAGGCAGCGATGAGTGCATTGTAGAACCATGGTGGCACAAGCCGGGGATCGCTCATGAGCAAACGCGTGGCATTGGTGTTGGGATCGGGAGGCGCTCGTGGGTATGCCCATATCGGCGTTATCGAGGAAATCGAACGGCGCGGCTACGACATCGCCTGCATTGCTGGCTGCTCCATGGGCGCAGTGATTGGCGGTATCTACGCGGCAGGCAAACTGGAGGAATACCGCAACTGGATCGAAAGCCTGGACTACCTGGACGTACTGCGCCTGGTCGATGTCAGTTTCCGCCTTGGCGCCATCCGCGGTGACAAGGTGTTCGGCCAGATCCGCAAGATCGTCGGCGACATGAACATCGAGCAGCTGCGCATCCCTTATACGGCAGTGGCGGCCGACCTGACCAACCAGCAGGAAATCTGGTTCCAGGAAGGCTGCCTGCATCAGGCCATGCGTGCCTCGGCGGCGATACCGAGCCTTTTCACCCCGGTGATGCAGGGCAATCGCATGCTGGTCGACGGTGGCATTCTCAACCCTCTGCCGATCGTACCGGTGGTGTCCAGCCACTGTGACCTGATCATCGCGGTCAACCTTAACGCGACCAACCAGAAGCAATACCAGCTGCCGGTGATCGAGCGGCCGGCAGCTTTCAAGATGCGCTTCGATGCCCTGCTCAGCTCACTGGGCTCGCGCCTGCCGTTTCGGCGCAAGCCTGCCGAAGAGCTGATTCGCATCGAGCAGGAGATCGTCGCCGAAGGGCTGGCACCGCCCAACCCGTGGCTGGCCGACACGGCCGCCCCCGAGGCCCAGCAACCCGCCGCAGCGCCCGAGGGTGAAGGCGCGCCCAAGTCAGCAACCGGCTCGTTCATCATCGACAACGTCGGGCCGGCCTCGCTGCTCGACCTGATCAACCAGAGCTTCGAGGTGATGCAGACGTCACTGGCGCAGTACAAGATCGCCGGGTATCCGCCGGATGTGCTGATCAACGTGCCAAAGCGGGTGTGCCGCTTCTTCGAGTTCTACAAGGCGCCGGAACTCATTGCGCTGGGGCGGGAGATTGCGCGGGATACGCTGGACAACTATGAGGGACTCAAGCGCTAGACCTTGAGTTGCCTTTGCGGGCCTCTTCGCGGACAAGCCCCACAGGTACGGCACAGCTTTCAAGAGCGGTGCCGTACCTGTGGGGCTTGCCCGCGAAAGGGCCGGTACAGGACGACAGAAAAGAAACAGGCCGCACAAGGCGGCCTGTTTTGTCATGCAACCATCACTCAGTAACGGGTGATGTCGGCAGTGCCTTCCAGTTGCTTGCGGTAGGCTGCAAAGTCTTGCTGCCCTGCACGCGATGCGAGGTAGCGGCGGATCTGCTGCTTCTCGTCATCGCTGGCGGCGGCACCTTCGTTGACGCCCTTGAGCTGCAGCACGACCAGGCTGCCGTCGGCCAGGACCACGCTGCCGTACACCGGCTTGTCCTTGGCTTGCGGCTTGGCCAGGCGGAACAGCGCCTGCAGCTCGGCCGGATCGATACCGTCCTGACCACGGGTCACTGCTTCGTGAGCCTTCCACTGCTGACCGTCGTGCGCACCAGCAGCAGCGATGGAACCGTCACGCAGGCCGGCAATCAGCTTGTCCGCCTTGGCCTTGAGTTCGGCAGTTGCCTTCTCCTTGGCCAGGTGTTCGCTGATGTTCTTGGCCACGGCTTCCAGCGGCAGTTGCTCCGGCTTGCGGTGTTCCTTGACACGCAGCACGACGGTGGTTTCCGGGTCGAGTTCGATGGCGGTGCTGTTGGCACCTTCATCCATCACCTCTTCGGAGAACGCCGCCTGAATCACGCCACGGTTGGCGGTGATGCCCTCGCCGCCTTCGCGGCCGAACGGCGCGGAAGTCTGCACCTTGAGGTTCAGGTCCTTAGCCGGCTGGGCCAGGTCGGAAGCCTCGTAGGCAGCATCCTGCAGCTGCTTGCTGGCGTCGACGTAACGCTGCTCGACCAGAGGGGTCTTCAAGTCGCGGGTCAGCTTGTCCTTCAGGCTGGCGAAACTCGGTATTTCCGGCGCTTGCTTGCCCAGCAGCTTGATCAGGTGGTAGCCGAACTCGGTACGTACCGGGGCCGATACCTGACCGTCGTTGAGCTTGTACAGCGCGTCTTCGAAGGCCGGGTCATACACGCCTGGGCCTGCGAAGCCGAGATCACCGCCATTGCTGGCAGAACCTGGGTCCTGGGAGAACTCCTTGGCCAGCTTGGCGAAGTCTTCGCCCTTGGCCAGGCGCTGTTCGATCTCTTCGGCCTTGGCCTTGGCCTGGGCGTCGGTGACCTTGTCGTTGACCTCGATGAGGATATGCGCGGCACGACGCTGTTCGGCGAGGTTGGCAACTTCCTTCTCGTATTGGGCCTTGAGCTCGTCGTCGGTGACCTTGACCTGGTCGAAGAACGCCGACTTCTTCAGCTCGATGTAGTCGATGACCACCTGGTCAGGGGTCATGAACTCTTTGGCGTGCTGGTCGTAATGCGCCTTGACCTCGTCATCGCTGACCTTGACTGCGGCCGGGTTGGCCTTGAAGGTCAGGGAAGCGAAATCGCGGGTCTGGTTTTCCAAACGGGCAAAGGCGTCAACCTGCTGGTCGGTGACGAAGCTGCTGCCAGCGATACCGGTACGCAGCTGGCCGATCAGCATCTCTTCCGCGAGCATGTCGCGGAACTGCATGCGGCCATAACCCAGCTGGCGGATAACCTGATCGAAACGATCGGCACTGAACTTGCCATCGACCTGAAATTCCGGCGTCTGCAAAATCACCTGGTCCAGCGCGGCCTCAGAGAAGGCGAACTTGGCGTCTTTGGCACCCTGCAGCAGCAGTTTGCGATCGATCAGACCTTTGAGCGCAGCGTCGCGCAGGCGCTTGTCATCCAGCACCGCTGGGTCGAAATCCTTGCCCAACTGTTGCATCAGCTGACGGCGCTGCATGTCGGCAGCCTGGCTCAGCTCATTCTGGCTGATGGTGTCGCCGTTCACCTTAGCCGCGTCCTGGCTGTGGGTGGCGGCCTTGAAAATGGCTTCGAAACCGGTCAACGCCATCAACACGACGATAAGGCCGATGATGGTCTTGGCAATCCAACCTTGTGAATTGTCCCTGATATTTTGCAGCATGCGTCCCCCAGAAACGGCTGTACCACTGCGTCGACAACCGCGGAGCGTGGGTAGAATCCTGATAAAAGAAAGGCGCATCCGAGGATGCGCCTTTTCTTAGCAAACGTGTCAGGCGGGAACGTTTGCGGCCCGCCATCAGCGTGCTCGGACCTGGCCAAGCCGGGCCCGGCTGAAAGAGACGACTTAGTTGACGGCGTCTTTCAGGCCTTTGCCAGCCTTGAAGCCTGGAACCTTGGCAGCTGCGATCTTGATCGCCTTGCCGGTTTGCGGGTTGCGGCCGGTGCGCTCGGCGCGCTCTTTGACCGAGAAGGTACCGAAGCCAACCAGAACGACGTCGTCGCCTGCTTTCAGGGCGCCAGTCACGGAGTCGATCACAGCGTCCAGAGCTTTGCCGGCGGCAGCCTTGGAAATGTCAGCCGATACAGCGATAGCGTCAATCAGTTCCGACTTGTTCACTCTAAGTCCCCTTATTTCTCTATTGAGTTTGTTTCTAAGTATGTAATGAAAAGCTTATGAAACGTTCGCCGGGTGGCAGCTTGACAATAGCGTGCCGCTTTATAGCAAGGCCCCGAAAAAACTGTCAAGGAAAGCCCCCCGGCCAAAAACTACTAATGCGTGCTAATTCTTTCCTTGGCATCGCCGTCGCGTTTGTCATCTTTCGCGACAATCTCCGGAGCCACATCTGGCAAGGGCTCCGGGGCGTATTGCAGCGCAATTTGGAGGACTTCGTCAATCCATTTGACCGGTTTGATCTGCAGATCCTGTTTGATATTTTCCGGAATTTCCTTCAGATCGCGAACATTTTCCTCAGGAATGATCACCGTCTTGATCCCGCCACGGTGTGCAGCCAGCAGTTTTTCCTTCAAACCGCCGATGGCCAATACCTGACCACGCAGGGTGATTTCACCGGTCATTGCCACGTCGGCACGCACCGGAATCTGCGTCAGCGCCGACACCAGCGCGGTGCACATGCCGATACCCGCGCTCGGGCCGTCCTTCGGCGTGGCGCCCTCGGGCATGTGGATATGCACGTCGTGCTTCTCGTGGAAATCGGCGGCAATACCCAGGCTGCGGGCACGGCTGCGGACCACGGTTTGCGCGGCAGTGATCGACTCGACCATGACATCGCCCAGCGAGCCGGTCTTGATCAGCTGGCCCTTGCCGGGGATCACCACCGACTCGATGGTCAGCAATTCGCCGCCCACCTGGGTCCAGGCAAGGCCGGTGACCTGACCGATCTGGTCCTGCTGCTCGGCCAGGCCGTAGCGGAACTTGCGAACGCCGAGCAGGTGCTCGAGCTGCTCACCGGTGACCTTGACCTTGACCTGCTTCTGCCCGGTATGTTCCTTGACCACCTTGCGGCAGACCTTGGCAATCTGGCGCTCCAGGCCACGCACACCCGCTTCGCGGGTGTAGTAACGGATGATGTCACGAATCGCCGAGACGTCAATCTCCAGCTCTTCGACCTTCAGGCCGTTGGCCTTGACCTGCTTGGGCGTCAGGTACTTGACCGCGATGTTGATCTTCTCGTCTTCGGTGTAACCCGGCAGGCGGATGACTTCCATCCGGTCCAGCAGCGCCGGCGGAATGTTCATCGAGTTCGAGGTGCACAGGAACATCACGTCCGAGAGGTCGTAGTCGACTTCCAGGTAGTGGTCGTTGAAATTGTGGTTCTGCTCTGGGTCGAGCACTTCCAGCAGCGCCGAGGCCGGGTCGCCACGCATGTCGCTGCCCATCTTGTCGATCTCGTCGAGCAGGAACAGCGGGTTGCGTACACCCACCTTGGTCATCTTCTGGATCAGGCGGCCAGGCATCGAACCGATGTAGGTACGACGGTGCCCCCGAATCTCGGCCTCGTCACGCACGCCGCCCAAGGCCATGCGCACGAACTTGCGGTTGGTCGCGGCAGCGATCGACTCGGCCAGCGAGGTCTTGCCCACGCCAGGCGGGCCGACCAGGCACAGCACCGGGCCACGGATCTTCTTCACCCGTTTCTGCACGGCGAGGTACTCGAGAATCCGCTCCTTGACCTCTTCCAGGCCATAGTGGTCGGCGTCGAGGATCTCTTCGGCCTTGGCCAGGTCCAGGCGCACCTTGCTCTGGGCCTTCCACGGCACCTGCACGAGCCAGTCGAGGTACGAGCGCACCACGGTGGCCTCGGCGGACATCGGCGACATCTGCTTGAGCTTGTTCAGCTCGGCCTGGGCCTTGGCCAGGGCGTCTTTCGGCAGGCCAGCGCCTTCGATGCGCTTTTTCAGCTCTTCGACTTCGTTATGGCCTTCGTCACCGTCGCCAAGTTCCTTCTGAATGGCCTTCATCTGCTCATTCAGGTAGTACTCGCGCTGGCTGCGCTCCATCTGTTTCTTGACCCGGCCGCGGATTCGCTTCTCGACCTGCAGCAGGTCGATTTCGGCATCGAGCAGGGCCAGCACGTGCTCGACTCGGGCCGCCAGGTCGACGATCTCGAGGATTTCCTGCTTTTGCTCGATCTTCAGCGCCATGTGCGCGGCCATGGTATCGACCAGGCGACCAGGCTCTTCGATGCTGTTCAGCGACGACAACACTTCGGCGGGCACTTTCTTGCCCAATTGCACGTACTGCTCGAATTGCGAGAGCAGCGTGCGCACGAAGACTTCCGACTCGCGCTCGGCGGCGTCGGTTTCATCGATCAGGGAAACTTCGGCACGGATGTGCCCTTCTACTTCGGTGAAGCGCTCGACCGCACCGCGCTGCTCGCCCTCGACCAACACCTTGACAGTGCCATCGGGCAGCTTCAGCAATTGCAATACGGTAGCGACGGTACCGACCCGATACAGGGCGTCTTCGCCTGGATCGTCATCGGCAGGGTTTTTCTGGGCCAGCAGCAGGATCTGCTTCTCGCCCGTCATCGCCGCCTCAAGGGCTTCGATAGACTTCTCACGCCCCACGAACAGTGGGATGACCATGTGCGGATAGACGACGACATCGCGCAATGGCAAAAGAGGCAAGTCGAGGGTGGTCTTCATGATTTCGCCTCTACAGCGGCCTTATGGCCGGAAACCGGTGGAAATGATGCTTGGACCTAATGTGGGGGCACGCTTGGGAAATTACAAGCGCTTGCATAGGAAAAGCAGAAAGGGGCCCGTAGGCCCCTTCTAGCTTTGCTGCCATCACCCGGTGTTCGCCTGGAATCAGGCGTCGGGTGCAGCCTTGGCTTGCGGCTCGCTGTTTTCGTAGATCATCAGCGGCTGCGAGGTGCCTTCGATGACGCTCTCGTCGATCACCACCTTGCTGACATCCTTCTGCGAAGGAATCTCGTACATGGTGTCGAGCAGCACGCCTTCGAGGATCGAACGCAGGCCACGGGCGCCCGTCTTGCGCTCCAGGGCCTTGCGTGCGACGGCCTTGAGGGCGTCGGTGCGGAACTCGAGGTCCACGCTTTCCATCTCGAACAGCTTGGCGTACTGCTTGGTCAGGGCATTCTTCGGCTCGGTGAGAATCTGCATCAGTGCAGCCTCGTCAAGCTCGTCGAGGGTCGCCAGAACCGGCAGGCGACCCACGAACTCGGGGATCAGGCCAAACTTGACCAGATCGTCCGGCTCGACCTCGCGCAGCGATTCGCCGACCTTCTTGCCCTCTTCCTTGCTGCGTACTTCGGCGCCAAAACCGATGCCACCCTTGGTGGAGCGGTTCTGGATGACCTTTTCCAGGCCGGAGAAGGCGCCACCGCAGATGAACAGGATGTTGCGGGTATCAACCTGCAGGAATTCCTGTTGCGGGTGCTTGCGGCCGCCCTGCGGCGGTACCGAAGCAACGGTGCCCTCAATCAGCTTCAGCAGTGCCTGCTGCACGCCTTCACCCGAAACGTCGCGGGTAATGGACGGGTTGTCCGACTTGCGCGAGATCTTGTCGATCTCGTCGATGTAGACAATGCCCATCTGGGCCTTTTCCACGTCGTAGTCGCACTTCTGCAGCAGTTTCTGAATGATGTTCTCGACGTCCTCACCCACATAACCGGCTTCGGTCAGGGTGGTGGCGTCAGCTATGGTGAACGGTACGTTCAACAGTCGCGCAAGGGTTTCGGCGAGCAGGGTCTTGCCCGAGCCAGTAGGCCCGATGAGCAGGATGTTGCTTTTGCCGAGTTCGACTTCGTCGCCCTTCTTGTCACGCTGGTTCAGGCGCTTGTAGTGGTTGTACACCGCTACCGAGAGCACCTTCTTCGCGCGCTCCTGACCGATGACGTACTGGTCCAGGATGCCGCTGATTTCTTTCGGCGAAGGCAATTTGTGCGCGCTGCTCTCGGCCTGGGCTTCCTGCACCTCCTCACGGATGATGTCGTTGCACAGGTCGACGCACTCGTCGCAGATAAATACCGAGGGCCCGGCAATCAGTTTGCGCACTTCGTGCTGGCTTTTGCCGCAGAAGGAGCAATAAAGCAATTTGCCGCTGTCCTCGCCGTTACGGGTGTCAGTCATTCGATCGATCCAATCCGGTAGGCTTGCAACACAAGATGAAGGCAATTGCGGGCTTTTTCAAGTCCGCAGGTAGGCGCTTTGCGCACCTACCTGCCCTGGCACCTGGGTTCAGGAGGCCAGTTGCCGCTTGTCGTATACCGAGTCGATCAGGCCGTACTCGGCCGCGCGCGAGGCGCTCATGAAATTGTCACGCTCGGTGTCGCGCTTGATGGTCTCGAGGTCCTGGCCAGTGTGGTAGGCCAGCAGCTCGTTCAGGCGCGCCTTGATATTGAGGATTTCCTGGGCGTGAATCTCGATATCGGTGGCCTGCCCCTGGAAACCGCCCAGTGGCTGGTGGATCATCACGCGCGAGTTCGGCAGGCAGTGACGCTTGCCCTTGGCTCCTGCGGCCAGCAGGAACGCACCCATGCTGCAGGCCTGGCCGATGCAGATGGTCGAGACGTCTGGCTTGATGAATTGCATGGTGTCGTAGATCGACATGCCAGCAGTCACCGAACCGCCTGGGGAGTTGATGTACAGATGGATATCCTTGTCCGGGTTTTCCGCTTCAAGGAACAGCAGCTGCGCCACAACCAGGTTGGCCATGTAATCCTCTACCGGGCCAACCAGGAAGATCACTCGCTCCTTCAACAGGCGCGAGTAGATGTCGTAGGCACGTTCGCCACGGGCGGACTGCTCGATAACCATCGGGACCAGGCCGCCTGCGGCCTGGATGTCAGAGCTCTGCTGAATATAAGAATTGCGGGACATGTCCTGCGCTCACTCCCAAATAGTCATGGCTTGATAACGCACAAGCCAGCTCGAAGGCTGGCTTGTGGGGGTTTCCTACGAGAGAAGCCTGTTACTCAGCGGCGGCAGGGGCCTGTGCTGGCTTTACGGCATCTTCGTACGAGACCGACTTGTCGGTCACAGTCGCTTTCTGCAGAACAGTATCTACAACTTGTTCTTCCAGCACAACCGAACGAACTTCGTTCAGTTGCTGGTCGTTCTTGTAGTACCAGGAAATGACCTGCTCAGGCTCTTGGTAAGCCGAGGCCATTTCTTCGATCATTTCGCGAACCTTGCCTTCGTCCGGCTTCAGCTCGAACTGCTTGACCACTTCGGCGACGATCAGGCCCAGCACCACGCGGCGCTTGGCTTGCTCTTCGAACAGCTCGGCCGGCAGTTGCTCAGGCTTGATGTTGCCACCGAACTGCTGAACAGCCTGCACGCGCAGACGGTTGACTTCATTTTCCAGCAGGGCCTTTGGCACTTCGATCGGGTTGGCGGCCAGCAGACCGTCCATGACCTGGTTCTTGACCTTGGTCTTGATCGCCTGGCGCAGCTCACGCTCCATGTTCTTGCGAACTTCGCTGCGGAAGCCTTCCAGGGTCGACTCTTTGATGCCGAACTGGGCGAAGAACTCTTCGTTCAGCTCTGGCAGCACAGGCGCCGAGACGCTGTTGACGGTGATGGTGAACTCGGCGGCCTTGCCAGCCAGGTCCAGGTTCTGGTAGTCCTCAGGGAAGGTCACGTTGACAACGCGCTCTTCACCCGCCTTGGCGCCAACCAGGCCGTCTTCGAAGCCAGGGATCATGCGGCCGGAACCGAGTACCAGCTGAGTGCCTTTGGCGGAACCGCCAGCGAACACTTCACCGTCGACCTTGCCGACGAAATCGATGTTGACCTGGTCGTCGTTCTGCGCAGCGCGCTCGACAGCCTCGAAACGGGTATTCTGCTTGCGCAGCACTTCCAGCATGTTGTCCAGGTCGGCGTCAGCCACTTCGGCGCTCAGGCGCTCGACGCTGATCGACTCGAAGCCGGCAACGGTGAACTCCGGGAATACTTCGAAGACAGCAACGAATTCCAGGTCCTTGCCCTTCTCGAAGGACTTCGGCTCGACGGCCGGAGCGCCAGCAGGGTTCAGCTTCTGCTCGACGATGGCTTCGTAGAACGAAGCCTGGACCAGGTCACCGAAGGCCTCTTGACGGGCATCGGCTTCGAAACGCTGACGGATCACGCTCATCGGCACCTTGCCTGGACGGAAGCCCGCGACCTTGGCGCGCTTGGCAGTCTGTTGCAGACGCTTGTTGACTTCGTTCTCGACGCGCTCGGCCGGAACGGCGATGGTCATGCGGCGCTCGAGAGCGGAAGTGTTTTCAACAGAAACTTGCATGGATATTCCTCGTTGCACAGACGTTAGCCGGCGATAGCCCGACTCCAGAATCAAGGGCGAACATTCTAGTGAGTCACGCACCAGAAGTCACCCCACCCGGGACGACGGGAAGCCACGCCGGTCGATTAACTTGCATGGCCCGCACGGTGAAGTGCCGAGCCTCTTTATATAGAAGGCCGCATACCAGCCAACGCCGGCACACGACCGAAATACCTTGTCAAACATCCACCAGCTTGAGAGCGACCCGTTTATTCAGGATCAATCTCGTTGAACTGGCAGTACTCCTCCCACTCCATGCCCAACGCCTCGGCCACTTCGCGATGGGTCTCCAGGCGCATGGCCTGCAGTTGCTCGGGGCTTTCGGCAATCAGCTGCAACGCCAGCTCCCAAGGCTGAAGGCCCTGCTCATCGGCAGCATCCTCGAATGCCCACTCGATCTGCTGGGCCTGCTCACGCGCATCCAGCTCGCGAATTTCTTCGAGCAGTTGCGGATTGGCTTCGGCAAAGCGCTGCAACGCCATGGCCTGGCGGGCTTCTTTTGCAATCATCAGGGGTATTCCTCTGCCGGCCAAATGGACCGGTGTTTCAACCGGCTGAAATCTAACAGCTTTTATTGGGGTGCCACCAGAGGATTGCAAGGGGGGATTGAGTAATGACTGCGAAGTCCTGCCCTGAAAGTTGTGGCGCCTGCCATATCGAGCGCCGCGCGGGCGGCGCTCGAACCCACAGACGCCAAACCCCTCAAGGCAGGCACCCCGAAAACGACAAAGGCGCCCGATCTCACGATCAAGGCGCCTTCGAAAATATGGGGTGGACGATGGGAATCGAACCCACGACAACTGGAATCACAATCCAGCGCTCTACCAACTGAGCTACGCCCACCATATTGCGGTGTTGCGATACAACCTTACAGAAGCATGGTGCGGACGAAGAGACTCGAACTCTTACAGCTTGCGCCGCTGGAACCTAAATCCAGTGTGTCTACCAATTTCACCACGTCCGCGTAACGCTTAAAAACAAAGGCGCCAGACCATTCAATCAGCGGCGCCTTCGTCGAATATGGGGTGGACGATGGGAATCGAACCCACGACAACCGGAATCACAATCCGGCGCTCTACCAACTGAGCTACGCCCACCATATTGCATTACAGCCTTACTTGCTTGCCCAAGCTGCCTAAATGGCGCACCCGGCAGGACTCGAACCTGCGACCATCCGCTTAGAAGGCGGATGCTCTATCCAGCTGAGCTACGGGCGCTTAAGCTTGAAGCCTAACCGAACAAGCCGTTAACAGATAACTGCCAAACTACTCATTCTGCCCGACCTCGCCAACCAGTGCTAGGCTGTGCCCGACAAGTGCGGCGAATCTTATAGGCGACCCTACAGGTCGTCAACACCTTTCTCGGAAAAATTTAAATTATTTAAGGGGTTAGAGGATTTGCCCGACCACCCGCCTTTGCCCTTGGGCGGACTCGTGCGAGAATGCGCCCTCTTTATTGTTCCTTTCTCGATGGTTAATCACGCGTCTATGACTGCACACCTAATCGATGGCAAGGCGATCGCCGCCAACCTGCGCAAGCAGATCGCTCAACGTGTCGAGGAGCGTCGCCAGCAAGGCCTGCGCACGCCGGGCCTGGCGGTGATCCTGGTCGGCACCGACCCCGCCTCCCAAGTCTATGTCTCGCACAAGCGCAAGGACTGCGAAGAGGTCGGCTTCATCTCCCAGGCATTCGACCTGCCCAGCGAGACTACGCAGCAAGCGCTGACCGAGCTGATCGACCGCCTCAATGACGACCCGGCCGTCGACGGCATCCTGCTGCAACTGCCGCTGCCGGCGCACCTGGACGCCTCGCTGCTGCTCGAACGCATCCGCCCCGACAAAGACGTCGATGGCTTCCACCCTTACAACATCGGCCGCCTGGCCCAGCGTATCCCGCTGCTGCGCCCGTGCACGCCAAAAGGCATCATGACCCTGCTGGAAAGCACCGGGCAGGACCTGTACGGCATGAACGCGGTCATCGTCGGCGCTTCCAATATCGTTGGCCGCCCGATGGCCATGGAACTGCTGCTGGGCGGTTGCACCGTGACTGTCTGCCACCGCTTCACCAAGGATTTGGCCGGCCACGTCGGCCGCGCCGACCTGGTGGTTGTGGCCGCCGGCAAGCCGGGCCTGGTCAAGGGTGAATGGATCAAGGAAGGCGCCATCGTCATCGACGTCGGCATCAACCGCCAGGAAGATGGCAAGCTGGTCGGCGACGTGGTCTACGAGACCGCCCTGCCACGCGCCGGCTGGATCACGCCGGTGCCGGGTGGCGTCGGGCCGATGACCCGCGCCTGCCTGCTGGAGAATACGCTGTATGCGGCGGAAGAACTGCACAAGTAACAGCGCGTGACATGAAGACGGCACCTCTGGCAGGTGCCGTTTTTTTTTGCTTGCGCCACAGCGCAGCCGATTCGGCTGCAGGGGCGCGCAAGATCAGCCGCTCCCGCTGCCAGCATCCCCTGCTTCAGCCAGCATCGCCACGCTCTGCGCCCGACAATATTTCCAGAGACCTCACTGGAAGCGTCGCCGCAAGGAGACCCGTCATGACCCGCTATATCGATGTGCAAGACCTCGCCCGCCTGGTCAACCGCAAAGGCCTGGCCACTTGCCTGGTAGAGATGGCCGAGTACATTCGCCAGGACTACCTGCGCTGGCCGGCCTTCGAGAAGTGCGCCCGGGTGGCCAACCATTCGCCCGACGGGGTGATCGAGCTGATGCCGGTGTCCGATGCGAGCCTTTACGCTTTCAAGTACGTCAACGGCCACCCGAAGAACACCCACCATGGCCTGCCCACAGTGATGGCCTTCGGTACCCTGGCCGATGTCGACACCGGCACCCCCTTGCTGCTCAGCGAGATGACCCTGACCACGGCGATCCGTACCGCCGCCACCTCGGCACTGGCAGCTCGCTACCTGGCGCGGGAGAACAGCCGCTGCATGGCCCTGATCGGCAACGGCTCGCAAAGCGAGTTCCAGGCCATCGCCTTCAATACCCTGTTGGGCATCGACGAGATCCGCCTGTACGACATCGACCCTGCTGCCACGGCCAAGCTGGTGGCGAACCTGGCCGGCCGCCCTGGCCTGAAGTTGAGCGTCGCCAGCTCCGTGACCGAAGCGATCCGCGGTGCCGATATCGTCACCACAGTGACTGCCGACAAGGCCTATGCAACCATCCTCACGCCGGACATGATCGAACCAGGCATGCACCTGAATGCGGTGGGGGGCGACTGCCCGGGCAAGACCGAACTGCACCGCGACATCGTCGAACAGGCGCGGGTGATCGTCGAGTACGAACCGCAGAGCCGTGTCGAGGGCGAGATCCAGCAGATGCCTGAAGATTCGCCGGTGGTCGAATTGTGGAAGGTCGTCGCGGGGCTTGTTCAAGGCCGCGAGAACGCAGGGCAAGTGACCCTGTTCGACTCGGTCGGATTTGCCCTGGAAGACTACTCGGCCTTGCGCTACGTGCTGGACACCGCACGTATGCTGGGCATTGGCCAGGACATCGCGCTGGTACCGAAGCTGGAGAACCCGAAGGACTTGTATTCACTGCTGCAGCCGCGCGTGGTTGGCGTACGCGCGATGCGCAAGGAAGATACCGCCTGCGCCTGATCAACCCCGGGGCCGAGCAGCAGCCCCGGATTACGCCTACCCTGTTCGTGCCCACTTTCGAAAGAAGCCCTGCGCATGGACACCAAGGACGCCAATGCCCAACCTCTGGACCGGATCGATGAGGCCATTATCGAGGTGCTGCGCCACGACGGTCGCATCACCTTCGAAAAGCTCTCGACCCTGGTGCACCTCACCCCGCGCCCCTGCCTGGAGCGCGTGCGCAAGCTTGAACGCCGGGGTGTGATCCGCGGCTATGGCGCGATCATCGACTTGCAGAAACTCGCCCCTGGCTTGTCTTTGCTGGTGCTGGTGGCCCTGTCCAACCAGAGCGGGCGCGCCGCGCAGAAGGCCTTCGAGGCCACCATGCTGGCCTGCCCGGACGTCTACGAATGCCAGCTGATCAGCGGCCACTTCGACTACAGCCTGCGCCTGCGCTGCCGCGACATGGAGCACTATCGGGTGCTGAGCGAAAGCTGGATGAACAATGATGCACTGCACATCGACAAGCTGGTGGCACACCCTGAGCTGGCGTCGATCAAGTGCATGGCGCCGCAGATCGGGCGCTAACCCTGTACCCCCAAGCCCTTGTCAGCTTGAATAGCCTCGCCGTCTCCTTGCAATGGAGTACGGCCCATGCCTCAAGCCCCTTCACCTCACCTGGCATTTATCCAGCGGCGCATGCCCCAGTGGCTGAAATCGTCTACGCCCCGGCAACGCAAACAGCTTGAACTGCGCGTGCGCGGCAGCCATCGCGCCAGCCACCGGCTGCGCAAACATCTGGCAACGCTGCAAGCCCCAGAAGCATTTTGCCGCGCCCACCTGAACGACGCACTTGCATACTGGTTTGCCGAGCGCGAGCTACCCGACGTCGGCCAGGGCTGGCTGTGGCATGCAGCGCTGGGGCGCGGCATGTCCTGGCTGGAAGCCGCCATGCTGAACTTCGATGAAACCGACAAGGTACAGCTGTACCTGCGCAAGGACGCGCCGGCAGCCACCAACATCGATACCGAGCGTTTCGTGAAGATGGTCCGCAACCTCGACCTCGGCCGCCGTTACCAAGATCACCTGGCCGCCCTGCTCGATTCCGAACTGACCGCCCAACTGCAGCAAGACCAGGACCGCGCAGCCTTCGCCGCCGAGTTGAGCCTGGCGCTGCTGCGCGGTCATATCGACAGCCGTGGCGAGTTATTGGGCGAAGCGGCACTGGCGGGGGCTACACAGCTCACTCGCCCCGATGCCAGCCAGCGCGATCTGCAGTGCAGTTATCTGAGCCTGCTCGACTGCCCGCTGAACGGGCCATTGCTCATCACCCTGCAAGCTCACGCCGACACTGAACCCTGCCTGCTTTACCTCCCCGGGCACCCAAGCAGGCCCCTGCGTCAGTACGCCTCCCTCGCAGCACTGGGTCAGAGCCTCACCCGCATGCTCTGGGACGACGATGAACGGCGGTTTTTCTTGCGCTACGTCAGCCATGACCAGCAGCCCCGCTTCGCCATGAGGCTGCGCGAGACCTTGTTCCCCCACTACCCCTACGCCACAGTGCAACCCGGCACACCGATATTGGAGAAAGGCCAGCACGTCAGCTGGATCACCCGGCTTTTCCCTGACCCTCACCATCCGTGGCAAGAAACCCTGGACAAGAATGCACGGTTACCCTGGAGCGCTTCGCGCTGGCGCAGGGACTGCTTTGCAGAACGCGTGCGCACTCAGATCGAACGCAAGCGACAGGATGCGGCCAGCATTGTAGTGCCCACCGAAAAACGCGACGCGGCGGCACTGCTCGAGCGAATTGAAGGCTGGCTGCAGACCGGCCTGAACCTGCTCAATGTTGCCAGCTTCTTCGTACCCGGCCTGGCAGAAGTGATGTTGGTGGTGGGCGGGGCGCAGCTGGTCGACGAATTCCTCGAAGGTGTCCATGCCGCCGATGAAAGCGATACCGACGCCGCTGTCGCCCATTTGTTCGGCGTCTTCGAAAACCTGGTGCTATTCGCCGCACTGGGTACCGCCGGGCACTATGTCGAATCGCCAGGGCCATTGCACCAATGGCACCGCATTGGCCATGGCGACACCGAGCGCCTGTGGCATGGCGACCTTTCAGCGTTCGCCCGGTCTCGCCCATGGCCTGCGGATACACCAGTGACCGCCGATGGCCTGCAGGCATGGCAAGGTCAGCACTGGTGGCAACACGAAGGCAAGGCATTGGCGCTGGCGCCAGAAGCAGAGGGTGGCTGGCGCCTGGCGCCAGGTGAAGGCCATCGCCATCAACCCAGGCTGCTCGGCAACGGTGACGGCAGCTGGCTACTGGAGCATGAGCGGCCACTGGCCTGGCGCAGCCCAGAACTGCCGCGGCGCCTTGGCCGCGCGTGCGCGGGCCTGGACGACGCCGCCCTGGCCAACGCCTTGCGCAGCTGCGGCTACGATGACGCCGCGCTGAGGCGACTGCTGCTCGATCACCGGCCACTGCCCGCGCTGTTGCTGGACGGACTTGAAGCCTTTGGTTCCACGCCGCTGCCGCTCATTGAAAGGGGCGATAGCGCCGTGCTGGCAAGGGACTTTCCTTCGCTCAGCCCACGAGCACGCAACGAAATCCTGGCTGCGGCATCGCCGGGTGACGTGGCACGGCTCAGGCAAACCGGCCGACTGCCGCTGGCCATGGCCGAACAAGCCCGGCTGTACCTGCGCGAAGCGCGACTCAATCGAGCACTGGGCCAACTCCGGCAAGCTTCGGCCAACAGCAGTGATCGCGATGCCCTGGTGTTTGCCAACTTGCCACGCTTGCCGGGGTGGACCGGCAACATCCGCCTTGAACTTGTCGAGCAAGGTCAAGTCATCGAAGCTGTTGGCGCGCCAGGCTCAACGGTCAAGCGCGTCTTGCGCAGCAATCATGGCTACCAGGCAGTCGACGCGTCTGGCCAGACCCTGGAGAACCGGGAGTCGCTTGCTAATGCCATCCTGCATGCCCTGCCAGACAGCGAACGCGACGCACTCGGGCTGGCCATTTACGACGCACCAGCCCTGCAAGATGCCTTGTTCGAACTGGCCCACAGAGACCGCGAAGCAACCGCACGCGACCTGGGCATGGCACCCGTGCGCCCGCTGTACAACCCGCCCAGCTCGCTACCGGGCAGCCACCGGGTTGGCTATCAGCTCAGTGGTCACGGCCGCGGCGTGCTGACCGCCGACCAATTGTTCGACCAGCTTTACCCTGCCGGCAATCTGGAAGAGCGCCAGCTCCTGCGTCAACGCCTGCGCCACCAGGCAGGCCATGGGCCGGGCGCCTTCATGCGCTTGCTGGATGGCCTGCGCAGTGATTATCGGCAGCTGGATAGCGAGCTGCAGAGCTGGGTCGAGTATGGCCAGGGTGCGCAGCGCACCGCACGAGACACCCAGGCCCAGCGCATTCGCCGAGCCTGGCGCAGGGAAAGCCCCGACGAGCCCACCGGTTCGATCGATCACGTCATTCTCGACATCAACGCAGCACAACTGCAAACCTTGCCCAGGTTGAGCGTGACCCTGCCACACGTTCGCGACTTGCGTATCACCGAGCTTCCCGAACGTGTTCACACGCAACTGGACGCCTTTCTCCGGGTTTTCCCCCAGGTCCGCTACCTGGACCTGGAAGGCAATGCCCTGCGCAGCCTTCCTCCGGCACTGGGCGAACTCGGCGAAGTGCAATCACTGGACCTCTCGTACAACGAGCTCGATCTCTCTCAGGAAACCGACCTCACAACCCTCACGCGGCTGACCAACCTCCAGCGCCTGAATCTGTCGCAATGCCTGCAGGACCTGCCGGTCAGTGCCCTGCAACGGCTTGCCAATCTGCCAGCGCTGACGTTTTTCCAGGCCGACCGGAACGCCTTGAGCTTCGGTGTAGAGCACTTCCAGGCACTGCAGGGCTGGCCGAGCCTCACCCACCTTGAACTGGGTCACAACCAGATCGTGCTGACCGAAGCAAGCCGCACGGCACTGGCCGGGCTGAATCGGCTGCGTCTGCTTTCACTGCGTCGCAACCCGCTGGAGCTGGCGCCCGACCTGACTGGCTGGGCTGCACTTGAGCAAATCGACCTGGAGCGCACGCTGATCGTCGAATGGCCTGCCGGCCTGACCACCTTGATGAGCCATGAACCGCTCAACCTCCGCGCCATCGACTTGAGCCTCAATGAACTGAGCGATGCACCCGCCCTGCGCGACACCACCTTCGCCCGCCGATACCGCGAACGCGACCCGGAGCTGAGTTACGCCTTCGACGACAACCCCTTCAACGATCTGGCCTTGCAGCGCCTCGAAGAGGCTGGATTACCTGCCGATCAGCAAGACTTTGAGGAAGACGACTGGTCCGCCGGCTGGCCTGGCGCCCTGCGGGCGCATCTGGCCGAGTTCTGGATGGACGCGAACTGGCAGCCCTTGTTCGACTTGTACCAGCGACTGCCCAACACGGAGGCATACCGGGTCAGCACAGCAGCCATGGACCAACGGATGCGCCAAGTGCTGCAGACCCTGGTTGAAGGCGCACAGTCAGATCAAGCCGGCACAGGCTTTGCCCAACTGCAACAGCAGATCCATGACCTTCTGGTGGACGCTGGCCAGGAATGCGTCGACCAGGCCAGCCTGCTGTTTCAGCAGGTCGAGACAGAAGTCTCGCTTTGGCAGTCCGTGGCCCGCGCAGAACCAGGTGCAGGCAACGAACAAGTGGCCATCGACAGCGCCGCGAGCCTGATGCGTCAGCGTTTGCTCGACGAGCAGATTAGCGGGTTGTTCAACGCTCGGCGCGCCAGGCGCCGTGCACTGGCCGACGCCGGCAATAGCGCTGAGCGCGAGGCTGCACCTGCCTTGTCGAGGCATGATGACCTCAGTGATGCGCAGCTGACCGAGGCGAGCTTCCTGCTGGATGAGCTGGAAATGGCCTTGTACGCACGCATTCGCCTGCAGCAGCGGCTGCGCCTGCCCCCACAACCCGACGGGATGCGTTTCGAGTACCTGGCACGCCTGAGCGATGCCACCTTGCAACGGTTGGAGCAGGCTGTGTGGTCGGATGCGACAGCGACGCGCCTGAGTGCCTGGGTCAGCGACCAACCCTTCTGGCAGCGCTGGCTACAGCGCTTGCGCCCGCAAGCATTCCAGCAGTTCGACCTGCAATGGGAGGGTGCTTCAGAGTATTTCGACACGCTCAATGACAGCGCCAGCGTGACCGGTAGCTACACCGGCCCCGAGGTCCCGCAGGCCTACATCACCCGCCTGGAACAGCACATGGGGCAGATCACCTGGCGCCGCGCAGGCGTGCTGCAACGCGTTGACCTGTCCAACGACGACGCCCTCTACCTACGGGCTTCGGAGCTTTTGCTGCAAAGTCGACAACAGGCGCGGGAAGCGCTGCTGAGGACACTGACTGAAGCCCTGAGCGACGCCAACCCGCATACCTTCGCGGCCAGCCCTTGAACCCGCGCCCCATCATCTTGGCAAGCTGATTGCAGCAGTTGATCAGGCGTTGGCCAGTCCTGATCTGATTTCAGCGGACAGCGTGGGGCAGGAGCTGCGCCCCATGCACCGAACTAGAGCCAAGGCAGTGCTAATGCCCTACAACTGGTCAGACCGGTAAGGCCAAAATCGCTTGCAAACTTGGATTTTTCGCGCTTTTATGATCCCGCGCTGAACATACCGGTAAGACCACAATAATTAAGTCCTGCGCTCTTTCGCCCCGTGCGGCACCGAAGCAAGGACACCGATCTGAGATCCCTCCCATGCTCAAATGGTGCTCGCGTTCGATCTTCCTGCAAGTTGTGCTCGGCCTTGCTCTCGGCATTGCCTGCGGCCTCAGCTTCCCCGACCTTTCCCTGCAGCTCAAACCCCTCGGCGACGGCTTCATCAAGCTGATCAAGATGCTCATCGGCCTGATCGTGTTCTGCGTGGTGGTCAGCGGCATTTCCGGCGCCGGCGACCTGAAGAAGGTCGGGCGCATCGGCCTGAAATCGGTGATCTATTTCGAAGTGCTGACCACCATCGCCCTGGTCATCGGCCTGGTGTTCGCCTTCAGCAGCGGCATCGGCAGCGGCGCCAACATACACCTCGACCAGCTGTCCAGCGCCGATGCCAGCAGCCTGGCCGAGCGCGGCCAGCACATCCATGGGGCCACGGCGTTCTTCATGGACCTGATCCCGACGTCGGTGGTGGGTGCCTTCGCCGACAACAACATCCTCCAGGTGCTGCTGTTCTCGGTACTGTTCGGCAGTGCCTTGAACCTGGTGGGCGACTCGGCCGCTGGCATCTCGCGGCTGATCAACGAACTGAGCCACGTCATCTTCCGCATCATGGGCATGATCGTGCGCCTGGCGCCGATCGGCGTGTTCGGCGCCATCGCCTTCACCACCAGCAAGTACGGCCTGGAATCGCTGCAGCACCTGGGCGGCCTGGTGGCATTGTTCTACCTGACCTGCGCCGGCTTCGTGCTGATTGTGCTGGGTACCGTGATGCGCCTGTCCGGCCTTAAGCTGTTGCCGTTCATCAAGTACCTGCGTGAAGAGCTGACCATCGTCCTGGGCACCGCTTCGTCCGACGCCGTGCTGCCGCAGATCATGCGCAAGCTTGAACACCTGGGCATCGGCAGCTCCACCGTCGGCCTGGTCATTCCCACCGGCTACTCGTTCAACCTCGACGGTTTTTCCATCTACCTGACCCTGGCCATCGTGTTCATTGCCAACGCCACCGGCACACCGCTGGAGATGACCGACCTGCTGACCATTTTGCTGGTGTCGCTGGTGACCTCCAAGGGTGCTCACGGCATCCCAGGCTCGGCGCTGGTAATCCTTGCCGCCACCCTGACCGCCGTGCCGGCGATCCCGGTGGTGGGCCTGGTGCTGGTACTGGCGGTGGACTGGTTCATGGGCATTGGCCGGGCGCTGACCAACCTGATCGGCAACTGCGTGGCCACCGTCGCCATAGCCCGCTGGGAAAAGGACATCGACCTGGAACGTGCGCATAACGTGCTCGATGGCAAACCCGGCTTCGCCCCTGCGCCACGCAAGCAAGCCAACCCCCATCAACAGCAATTCTGAGCGAACGTGGCCGGCGCTGACGCCGGCCCTTGCAGGAGCGAACCGTGATCAGCTCATCGACCGTCGTCAACTCAGTGGTGGAAAAACTGCGCCAGGCCCTGGCCCGCGGCCAGTGGCGCTCCGGCGACATGCTGCCCGGGCAGCGCGAACTGGCCGAACAACTGGGTATCAGCCGCCCCAGCCTGCGCGAAGCGGTGACTGTGCTGGAAACCCTGGGCCTGGTGCGTGCGTTGCCAGGCAAGGGTGTGCTGGTACTGGATCCCGATGCCGTGCCCCAGGACCCAGCCAGCGAAAGCGCCGCAGCGGCCAGCCTGGCCGATGTGCTGGAACTGCGCTACACCCTCGAACCGTTCATCGTCGGGCTGGTCGCGCAATCGGCCAACAGCCAGGACATCGGCCAGCTGCGCCTGACCCTGATGGACATGCGCGAAGCCCTGGAAGCCGATGACAGCGAAGCCGGGGCCAAGGCTTACATCGCGTTCCACGAGGCGCTATTCGCCCTGACCACCAACCCGATCTTCCAGAGCGTGGTGCAGCAGACCGGCAACGCCCTCAAGCAGAGCGCCAGCATGCTGCGCAACTCGCCCGAGCACTTGGCCGCACGGCTCAAGGAGAATGAAGCGGTGGTGCGCGCCATCCGCGAACGCAACAGTGCCCAGGCCAGCGCCCAGATGCGCCAGCACATTCTCGCCGAAGGCCAGCGCATGGGCATTCAACTCAATATCCCGGACGACCAGCCCGGCCAATGACCCTTGGAGAGCGACCATGACCGCCTGCGCCCACGCCGCCCCCCGCCTGCCTGCCCTGCTCGCCGCCGGCGAGACCCGCCTGTCGGCCGAGCAGATCTACCCGCGTCTGTTCGACGCGATCCTCGAACAGCGCCTGCCGCCTGGCAGCCTGTTGCCCGAACAGGCCCTGGGCAATGCCTTTGGCGTCAGCCGCACGGTGATCCGCCGGGTGCTCGGGCGTCTGTCGGACCAGCAAGTGGTGGTGCAGCGCCCCAGCCACACTGCCCACCTGGCTGCGCCCGACCCGCAGCAGGCGCGCCAGGTACTGAGTGCCCGGCGCCTGGCCGAAACCACCCTGATCAGCCTGGCCGCACAACGCGCACGGCCGGTGCAGGTTCGCCAGCTGCGCCAACTGGTCGAACGCGAGCGCCAGCACCACGAACGCGGTGAACGCTGCGCCGCCATCCGCCTGGGTGGCGAATTTCACCTCAAGCTCGCCCAGGTGGCGGCCAATGCGCCGCTGGCGCGCTTCCTCAACGGCCTGGTACCCATGACGTCGCTGATCATCGCCCGCTATGAATCGCCTTGCTGCGACCACTGCGCCTGGGAGGAACATGCCGCGATCATCGATGCCGTTGAAGCCGGTGATGCAGAGGCGGCACTGGCGTTGATGCATGATCATCTCGACCGTCTGGAAGACAAGCTCGACCTTGGCTGACCACGGCCGATAGGCTGCACGGCAGCCCCCTGAGCTGCGCCCTATACTCGGATGACCACCCCGCCTCTACCCGGGAGGCAGCCGAGTGAGCCGAAGATTGCTGGTCCTGCTGTGCATCTTGCTGGCTATCGCCGGCTGCGCAGGCAAACGCCCGCCGGCCCCGCCCCCGCCAGTGGTACTCGACCCCGCCAGCTGGCAGCGCATCGACCAGGAGCTGATCGAGGCCTCGGTCGGCGCGGCCGGCTCGGCCAACGACTATGCACGGCGCTCGATGCGGGTATGGAAGGAACAGGTGCAGCAACGCACCGAAAACGACTTTATCCCTTGGTTCACCGGTTACTGGACCCAACAATGGCTGACCATGAAGGTAGCCTGGTACAAGCTCGACAGCGGCGAAGGCCGCGAGCCTGCAGAGAAGCGCCTGGCTTTGTACCTGCAGGAGCAGTACCACGAGCGGGTGATCGAACCCGTGGCCGAACAGATCAACCCAGAAGGCATTCGCGATCGTGCCTGCGAGCTGTACGTGCAACTGTTCGGCCAGCAACTGCCAGCAATCATCCAGCGCTTCCATGCGCCGCCCGAGCAGTTCAGCCAGCGCCTGAATCGCATCCCGGCGATCAACCTGGGGCCGCCACCCGCCCGCAATGCCTCGCTCTATCAATTGCTCCGGGCCAAGCCGCTCGAGCAGCAACCGGCCTGGCTGGCGTTGCGCGAGCACTTGCACAAGCAGGCCGCCAAAGGCCCGGGGAAAACCGATGTGAGCTTGTCGTCCGTGGCCACCAATGCCAGTGAGAAACTCGGCGCCACCCTGGCCCCTCGCGGCATCGCCAGTGCCGTCGCCAGTGCCGTGGGCAAGGTGGCAGGCGCGATGATCTCGATCGCGGCGACCGGCTACGGCATCATGTCGCACAACCGTGACCAGCCGCAGATGGTCGAGCAACTGCGGGTCATCCTCAATGTCGCGCTCAACCAGGAATGGCAGGAGCTGATGGAAAACCGCCAGAGCGGCGCCCTGGCGGGGGTGTACTACCTGTCTGGGCAGGTCGAGGACAGCCTGCTGGCGACCATGCCACAACCTTCGATGGAGCAGCAGACCGAACAGCGCCAGGCACCCACAAGACAGGAGCCTCTTCTGATTCGCTTGCCCTAGGTTCCTGTTCCGGCCTTTTCGCGGCTAAAGCCGCTCCAACAGGGGCACCACTGTTCCCGAGGGCAGTGACATACCTGTGGGAGCGGCTTTAGCCGCGAAGAGGCCTGACCTGCCTGCCTCAGGCAGCGGCCATCGCCGAAGTCGGCAAGCCAAAGATCCGGTCGAACGCCCAGTTGTAGGCGAAGGTGTAGCACGGGATCAGAACGATGAACGCCAGGTCCACCAGCAACGCCTCCACCAGGCTCATGTCCAGCCACCAGGCAATCAGCGGAATCAGGTACACCACCAAGGTCAACTGAAAGCCGACGGCATGCGCCACCCGCCGCGCCACGCTGCGCCCACGCTTGGCCTGGCGGCTCTCCCAGTACTCGAAGAGGCTGTTGTAGATCAGGTTCCAGAGCATGGCGATGGTGGTGATCATCACCGCCAGCGGCCCGGTGTGCGAAGCCTGGGTGTCGGACAGGTAGGCCAGCCCCAGCGTCGACATGCACAGGCCGATGAGTTCATAGGCGGTCACGTAGACCAGTTTGCGTTTGACGCCCTGCACGGGTTACCTCATGTGTCGAATTGCGAGAGCGCAAGGATGATTCACCTGGCTTGACAGGAAAAGTCAACAGCCTTCAGATTGACTGACAGGAGGCCGCCATGAACTTTTCCAGCGATAACATCCAGCTGTTTCTTGCCGTGCTCGACCGCGGCTCGTTTTCCGCCGCTGCCCGCGCCCTGCACCGGGTGCCTTCGGCGGTGAGCATGGCCATTGGCAACCTCGAAGCCGAACTGGGCTACACCCTGTTCGAGCGCGGCTCACGCGAAGTCCGCGCCACCGCCCAGGCGTTGGCACTCGAGCCCCATGCACGGCTGATCGCCGAGCAACTGGGCTTGTTGCAGGTGCACGCGCTGGAACTGTCCCAGGGCCTGGAAAGCAGCCTTACCCTCGCCGTGGTCCCGGATATCGATCATCGCCCGTTGCTCGCCGCCATTGCCAACCTCGGCGCCCGCTACCCGTTGCTCGACATCCAGTTGCTCAGCGCTCCCCAGGAAGAAGCCCTGCAGCTGCTCGACAGCGGCCGCGTCGATCTGTGCCTGGCTTTTGCCGGCTTGCAGGTCGATGCCCGGCGCAGTTTCCAGCACATCGGCATGGAAACGCTGGTGGCCACCTTGTCGCCCACCCACCCGGCCCTGCTCGAGGGCCGTATTCACTACCTCGAGGACCTGGTCAACGTGCGCCAGATCCTGGTCCGCAGCCGCGACCTGCCACTGCTCGACCCACGCCCACTGATCGGCGCCACGCACTGGTCCACCGATAGTTTCGACCTGGCCCTGCAGATGGTCGAAGCCGGCCTTGGCTGGGGCGACCTGCCCCTGGCCCGGGTCGCGCCGCTGGTCGCGGCCGGGCGCCTGGTGCGCCTGCAATTTGGCAATACCCGCAACGAACTGCAGCTGCCAATCCATGTGCTCTGGCGCAAGCAGCATCCGCTGCACCAGGGCGCTCGCCTGCTGATCGATCTGCTGGCAGCAGGCTAGCCCACCGTCCGTCGTCGGTGAGCCAGGCAAATAGCTAATTGTTTCAACCTTTTACCAAGCGCGCCGATAACAGGTAGGACAGGACTCGCCTTTTCGCCACAAGCACGCGGCGCCCTTCCCATCCTTGGCTCAAGGTCTCGAAACATGAACCTGAAATTTCGCCACAAGATCCTTCTCAGCGCCTGCGGTGTCGTGGTGCTGGCCTTTGCACTGTTCACGCTCTACAACGATTACCTGCAACGCAACACCCTTCGCCAGAATATCGAATCGTCCGTGCAACAGTCTGGCGCGCTGACTGCCAGCAGCGTGCAGAACTGGATGAGCGGGCGCATCCTGGTGCTGGAAAACCTGGCGCAGGACATTGCCGAACAAGGGGCAGGAGAAACCTTGGGCGGGCTGATCGAGCAGCCTTCCTATACGCGAAATTTCCTTTTCACCTATCTGGGCCAGGCCAACGGCGCATTCACCCAGCGCCCTGACACCCAGATGCCGGCCGGCTACGACCCCCGCCAGCGGCCGTGGTACAGCAGCGCGGCCAGCGCCGGCCAGACCGTGCTCACCGCCCCTTACCAGGGCGCAGTCGGTGGCCTCATGGTCACCATCGCGGTACCGGTGAAAAGCAAGCGTAACGGCGAACTGATCGGCGTGGTCGGCGGTGACCTGACCCTTGACACCCTGGTAGAGATCATCAACTCGGTCGACTTCGGTGGCATCGGCCACGCCTTCCTCGCCGACAGCAGTGGCCAGGTGATCGTCAGCCCGGACAAAGACCAGCTGATGAAAAACCTCAAGGACATCTACCCCGGCAGCGGCCTGCGGGTGGCCGCTGGCATGCAGGACGTCACCCTCAACGGTGAAGAACGGCTGATCTCGTTCGCCCCGGTGGCCGGCCTGCCGTCGGCGCAGTGGTACATCGGCCTGTCGATCGACAAGGACAAAGCCTACGCTGCACTCAGCCAGTTCCGAACTTCAGCGATCATCGCCATGCTCATCGCCGTAGTCGCCATCGCCGTGCTGCTGGGCCTGCTGATCCCGGTGCTGATGCGCCCGCTGACCACCATGGGCCGCGCCATGCGTGACATTGCCGAAGGTGAAGGCGACCTGACCCGCCGGCTCGAGGTGCAGCACAAGGACGAATTCGGCGAGCTGGCCAGCTCGTTCAACCGCTTCGTCGAGCGTATCCACACCTCGATCAGCGAAGTCTCTTCGGCCACCCGCCTGGTGCACGATCTGTCGGAAAAAGTCGTCGACGCCTCCAACGCCTCGATCATCGGTTCCGAAGAACAGAGCATGCGCACCAACAGCGTGGCCGCGGCCATCAACCAGCTGGGCGCCGCGACCCAGGAAATCGCCCGCAATGCGGCCGACGCCTCGCAACACGCCAGCGGTGCCAGTGAGCAGGCCCACGGCGGCCGTGAAGTGGTCGAGCAGGCGATCAGCGCCATGACTGCGCTTTCCCAGCGCATCAGCGAATCGTGCCAGCAGATCGAAACCCTCAATGCCAGCACCGATGAGATCGGCAAGATTCTCGACGTGATCAAGGGCATTTCCCAGCAGACCAACCTGCTGGCGCTCAACGCCGCCATCGAAGCCGCCCGCGCCGGTGAGGCCGGACGCGGCTTTGCCGTGGTCGCCGACGAGGTGCGCAACCTGGCCCACCGCACCCAGGAATCGGCCGAGGAAATCCACCGCATGATCACCAGCCTGCAGGTGGGCTCGCGTGAGGCGGTGCACACCATGAATACCAGCCAGGTATCGAGCGAACAGACCGTGCAGGTGGCCAACCAGGCCGGTGAACGCCTGGCCAGTGTCACCGAGCGCATCGGTGAAATCGATGGCATGAACCAATCGGTGGCCACCGCTACCGAGGAGCAGACCGCAGTGGTCGAGAGCCTGAACCTGGACATCACCCAGATCAACGCGCTGAACCAGCAAGGGGTGCAAAACCTCAACCAGACCCTGCAGCATTGCGATGCGCTCGCTCAACAGGCCGGGCGCCTGAAGCAGCTGGTAGGCAGCTTCCGCATCTGATGACGTGTAACCCCTCGTCGGCGCTTGCCGACGAGGGCTTTCGCCAGCGCACGTCTGCATCAACCCAAGAACCGGTTATAACCTAATAACGAACAAGTCTATTTGGCTATAAAAACTCCCTATATGCTGGCACGCATCCGATAACGGGCAAAGCTGGGCAGTCGAGTAGCGTATGGATGTAGGTTCTTTCGGTTTCACCATTGCCGGACTGGTTGTGGGTTTCATCGTCGGCATGACCGGCGTCGGTGGTGGCTCACTGATGACCCCGATCCTGCTGTGGTTCGGCATCAACCCGGCGACTGCCGTGGGCACCGACTTGTTGTATGCGGCGATCACCAAGGGCAGTGGCGTCTGGGTGCATGCCCGACAGAAGAACATCGACTGGAAGATCACCGGCCTGCTCAGCCTCGGTAGCGTACCGGCGGCAGCCCTGACCCTGTGGTTCCTCAGCAGCCTGCACACCGACACCACGGCGCTGAACGCCATTATCAAGCAGGGCCTGGCGGTGGTGCTGATCCTCACCGCCCTGGCAATCCTGTTCAAGACGCGCCTGCAAGCGTTCGCCAGCCGTCATGCGGGTGACCACTATCACCTCAGCGACCGCAGCCTGAACGTTCTCACTGTGCTGACCGGCGTACTGCTGGGCGTCATGGTCACCCTGACCTCGATCGGTGCCGGCGCCCTGGGTACCGTGGCGCTGTTCCTGCTCTACCCCTTCCTGGCCACCCGTCGCCTGGTTGGCACCGAAATCGCCCATGCCGTCCCCCTGACCTTGGTTGCCGGTATCGGCCACGCCGGCATGGGCAACATGGACTGGTCGCTGCTGGGTTACCTGCTGCTGGGCTCGCTGCCGGGCATCTACCTTGGCAGCCACCTCACCGGGCGCATCTCTGATCGCGTCCTGCGCCCTTGCCTGGCGACCATGTTGCTGCTGATCGGCTACAAGCTGGTGTTCTGACCTGGCAACCGGCGCTTGCTCAACCCAGACGCAAGCGCCACTGCCCGGCAAAGCTCAACTCGACCCGCGACAACGGCAGCACATCGATCCGCTGCGCAGCAGCCAGCGGGCATTCCAGCACCGCCACCAGTGCGGCGCGGATCACCCAGGGGTGAGTGACCGCCAGCCACTCACCCGGCCCGTCGAAGGCCGTCAACCATGCCTTTACACGTTCGCACACCTGCGCAAACGATTCACCGCCAGGGGGCGCACTGAGCGGGTCGGCGAGCCACAGCGCCAACGCCTGAGGCTGCTCGGCCTGCAACTGTTTGAGTGGCAAACCCTGCCAATGGCCAAGGGCGCAATCGGCCAATGCCGGTACGCACTGCACCTGCGACGAGAGGCACAGCGCCGTCTCCTGCGCGCGCCGCTCAGGCGCAGCCAGCAGCTGCATGCCGGGAGTAGACGCCAAGGACTCGAGGGCCGAAGGCAAAATGCCGTCGTCGGGCTGCGCCAGGCGCCCGCTTTTCTGGGCCGGGGTCAGGGCATGGCAGAGCAAGGTCAGGCGTACGGCTTTCACCAAGGCGTTCTTCATTGAAAGTCAGGCCGACTGGTTTAACATGCCAGCCACTTTTTTACCGCAACAAAGTCACGCCAGGGCGGAACGTCGAGTTAGCATCGCCACTCCTACCTAGGCGAAATGCCACCAGAGCCAGATCGATGCCCACCACTACGCCCAGCCCTTTGCTACTTGCCCTGCGCCAAGGCACCCGTGACTGCCACAAGCTGCTGGAGGCGCGCCTGCCGTTCTTCAGCCCCAGCTTCGATAGCGCTGACTATCGGCGCCTGCTGCAGGCCTACTACGGTTTTCACTTTCCCCTGGAACATCGCTTGAGCGATTACCAGGGACGAGAGCGCCACAAGGCCCCAACCTTGGCCCGCGACCTGCTGGCCTTGGGCCTGAGCGAAGCCGACATCGGCGCCCTGCCGCTGTGCCAGGCACTGCCGGCCATCCACGACGAGGCCAGCGCGCTGGGTGTTATGTACGTGCTGGAGGGTTCGACCCTGGGTGGCCAGGTGCTCAAGCGGGCGATGGCCGAGCGCCTGGGCATCGGCCACGACAGCGGTGCAGCCTTTCTCGACGTGTATGGCGAACGGACCGGCAGCTACTGGCGAAGCTTCCTGGAGCGGCTTGGCCGGGCACCGGCTGCAGAACAGGCCGCTACCATGCAGGCCGCCATCGACACCTTTACCCGCTTCGAAGCGTGGCTGGACCATCGCGGTGTCTTGCACTAGCGACTGCCGCTTGCCCTGACCGGTGTCTTCAGCATGCTCGCGAGCGACCCTGGCCATCCATTGGCCGGTCAGATCCTTGTAGTTGAAAGGTACGATTTCAGGTACAACCCACAGACGCTTCACGTCGACCCTCTCCCTCAACGAATCCCTTGCCCATGCTCCCAGCCGCACTGATCTTCCTGTTCACCCTGACCCTGGTCATCTGGCAGCCCAAGGGCCTCGGCGTCGGCTGGAGCGCCAGCCTTGGCGCCGTGCTGGCGCTGTTGTTCGGGGTGGTCTCAGTGCAGGACATCCCCACCGTATGGGCGATCATCTGGAACGCCACCGGCACCTTCATCGCCCTGATCGTCATCAGCCTGTTGCTGGATGAGGCGGGTTTCTTCGAATGGACAGCGCTGCACGTGGCACGTTGGGCGCGCGGCGACGGGCGCAGGCTGTTCGCCTTCATGGTGCTGCTGGGGGCTGCGGTGTCGGCATTGTTCGCCAATGACGGGGCAGCGCTGATCCTCACCCCGATCGTCATGTCGATGCTGCTGGCCCTGCGTTTCTCCCCCGCAGCGACCCTCGCCTTCGTCATGGGTGCCGGTTTCATTGCCGACACCGCCAGCCTGCCGTTGGTCGTGTCGAACCTGGTGAACATTGTTTCAGCTGACTACTTCGGCCTCGGTTTCAATGCCTACGCGTCGGTGATGGTGCCGGTGAACCTGGTGGCGGTGGCGGCCACGCTGCTGGTGCTGGGGTTGTATTTTCGCCGTGACATCCCGGCCCGATACACTGCCGAGGACCTCAAGCTACCGGCCCTGGCCATCCGCGATCGCGCTACCTTCCGCGTCGGCTGGGTAGTGCTTGTGGGCCTGCTGGCCGGGTTGTTCGTGCTGGAGCCGCTCGGCATTCCGGTCAGCGCCGTGTCCACTGCGGGGGCGCTGGTGCTGTTCGCGGTGGCTGCGCGCGGCCACGTCATCATGACCCGCCGCGTGCTGCGTGAGGCGCCGTGGCACATCGTGGTGTTCTCGCTGGGCATGTACCTGGTGGTCTACGGGCTGCGCAATGCCGGCCTGACCGACTCGCTGACCCACGTGCTCAATGGCCTGGCCGGGCATGGCCTGTGGGCGGCATCACTGGGAACCGGGCTGATTGCCGCGCTGCTGTCCTCGGTGATGAACAACCTGCCCAGCGTGCTGATCGGCGCACTGTCGATCCACGCCAGCGAGGCGCACGGCGTGGTACGCGAGGCAATGATCTACGCCAACGTGATCGGCTGCGACCTGGGGCCGAAGATTACGCCGATCGGCAGCCTGGCGACCTTGCTCTGGCTGCATGTGCTGGCGCGCAAGGGAGTGACGATTGGCTGGGGGTATTACTTCAAGGTTGGCGTGCTGCTTACAGTGCCGGTGCTGCTGGTGACCTTGGCGGCGCTGGCAGTGCGGCTGAGCATTTGAGATCGCCGGGCAGGCTTGGCCTCGGCACCGCGAGCGACGACACAGCCGTCATTGTTGCTGAGCACGACGATGGGCGTACGTTGCGGGCTTCATTGCAAATATCATCGATACTGTATCTATATACAGTGAATCACAACGCCTTGCCGATGCCTCCAGCCACTCATCCAATTTGCATCCTGCGCACGCAGTCCTACAGTTTCGAGCTGTGACAACTCCATCGAGGCTCCCGATGCACAGTGCCGAAAAGTCCGAACAAGGCAGCACCGCCAAGGCCCTGCCGAAGATCCCTCGTAGCGTCTGGGCGCTGGGTTTCGTGTCGATGTTCATGGACATCTCCTCGGAAATGATCCACGCCCTGCTGCCGCTGTACATGGTCACCGTGCTCGGTACGTCAGTGGTCGCCGTTGGCTTCATCGAGGGTATCGCCGAGGCCACCGCGTCGATCATCAAGGTGTTCTCCGGCGCACTCAGCGACCGCCTCGGCAAGCGCAAGCTGCTGACGGTGCTGGGCTATGGCCTGGGCGCGCTGACCAAGCCAGTGTTCCCGCTGGCCTCCGGCCTGGAGTGGCTGACTGCGGCGCGCTTCGTCGACCGCATCGGCAAGGGTATCCGCGGCGCCCCGCGCGATGCGCTGGTCGCCGATGTGACGCCGGCCGAACTGCGTGGCGCGGCATTCGGCCTGCGCCAGGCGCTGGACACCGTGGGAGCTTTCCTCGGCCCGTTGCTGGCGATCGGGCTGATGTGGCTGACGGCGAGCCATTTCCAGACGGTGTTCTGGGTGGCGGTGATCCCGGCGTTCGTCGCCGTGTACATTCTCGTTGCCTTCGTCCGTGAGCCCGAGACAGCACCCAGCGCGCGGCCGGTGCGCTCGCCGCTGGCATGGCATGAACTGGCGCGCCTGGGCCCGGCCTACTGGCGCCTGAGCGGCCTGGCCATGCTGTTCACACTGGCCCGGTTCAGCGAGGCTTTCCTGCTGCTGCGCGCCCAGGATATGGGCCTGGCGCCTTTGTGGGCGCCCGCGGTGCTGGTGCTCATGGCCCTGGCCTATTCGCTGTCGGCCTACCCGGCCGGCGCGCTGTCAGACCGCGTCGGCCGCCGTGGCGTGCTGATGACAGGACTGGGCCTGCTGATCGCCGCTGACCTGTTGCTGGCCCTGTTGCCAGGCTGGGCCGGGCTGGCGCTCGGGGTTGCCGCCTGGGGCCTGCACCTGGGGTTCACCCAGGGCATCTTCGCCGCGCTGATTGCCGACCGTGCACCGGCCAGCATGCGTGGCACCGCGTTCGGCCTGTTCAACTTGCTGACTGGGGTGGCACTGCTGGGCGCCAGTGTGGTGGCCGGGCTGCTGTGGGATGGCGCCGGGTTCCAGGCGACCTTCCTGGTCGGGGCGGGTTTTGCCGGCGCCACCCTCGTCGGAGTGATGCTGCTGCGCTAAGCCGGGTCATGGCTGCGCAAACTGAACGTCCCCACGCCCCAGATCATGAAGTCGTCACCCTCCATGAGGTAGCGTGGCGCATAGCGCAGGTTTTCCGAGCGCAGCAGCACTTGCCCGGCGACGTACTGCAGCCGCTTGCACGGCGGCTCGCCGTTGACTGCGGCAATCACGATATGGCCATGGCGCGCCTCTATCGAACGGTCGACGAGCACCAGGTCGCAATCAAATATGCCGGCACCTTGCAGGCTGTCGCCGTCTATCCTGACCAGATAAATGTGCGGTGCCCGCAGGTTGGGCAGCTCGTCCAGCGAGATGGGCTGCTCCATGTGGTCGGCGGCAGGTGACGCAAAGCCCGCCGGAACACGGAACAGATAGCGCGGCACGGCACACTGGCCCCCGTGATGGGAGCCAGGAAGAAAGTCATGCGACGGCCTTGATGTTTAGCTGTATGCATATACAGTAAACGCCGTAGCAGGTATCCGGTCAATTTCGCCGCAGGATATTTTGACAAGTGGGGGTAGATGCCATGTGTGGACGCTTCGCCCAGTACCAGGGCCTGGCCGACTACCTGCGTGAACTGGACGCCGAACAGGACGTGATCAGCGGGTACGACAACGTGCCGATCGGCCGCTACAACGTCGCCCCCGGCAGCCGCGTGCTGATCCTGCATCAGGCCACCGATGGCCTGCGCATCGCCCCCTGCCATTGGGGTTGGGCGCCGTTCTGGGCCACGGGCAAGCGGCCGGCACCGATCAACGCGCGGGTCGAGACGGTGACCTCCGGCAAGTTCTTCAAGGCCCTTTGGCCGCACGGGCGGGCTTTGGTGATGGCTGACGGCTGGTACGAGTGGGTGGCTGACCCGCATGACCCCGAGCGTAAACAACCCTATTTCATTCGCCTGAAAAACCAGGCCCCGATGTTCATGGCGGCACTGGCCGAGGTGCGTGCCGGGCAGGAGCCTAACGAAGGCGATGGCTTCGTGATCATCACCGCCGCCAGCGATGCGGGGATGGTCGATATCCAAGACCGCCGGCCCCTGGTGCTGAGCCCGGAGCATGCGCGAGCCTGGATTGACCCCGAGGTACCTGCCGAGAAGGCCGAGCGCCTGGCGCGGGAGCAGTGCTTGCCGGTGGCGGCGTTCGAGTGGTTTGCGGTGGGCAAGGAGGTGGGGAATGTGCGCAATGAAGGGGCTGAGCTGATCGTCATGCTGGATGCCGAGCATCAGCCTTGAAGTTTTTGATGCCTGTGATGGCCTCTTCGCGGGCGCGCCCGCTCCCACAGATACAGCGCAGAACTCCAGATCTGTGCACCACCTGCGGGAGCGGGCATGCCCGCGAAGAGGCCAGCACTGGCTAAACCAGAACCTCCTGCTGGCGCAGCGACCAGCCGCCTTGCCCATCCACTTCCAGCCGGTGGGTATGGAAGTCGGCCAAGGTGCTGCGATGCCCCACGCTCACCAGCAAGGTCTCGGGCATCTCCTTACGCAACAGCGCATACATCGCATGCTCCAGCCCTTCGTCCATCGCCGAGGTGGATTCGTCGAGGAACACCACCTGCGGCCGGTTGAACAGCACCCGGGCAAACGCCAGGCGTTGCTGTTCACCGACCGAGAGAATGTTCGACCAGTCGCAACTCACCGCCAGCCGCTCGGCCAGGTGCGCCAGGTTGACCTCGCGCAGGGCCTGCTGCATGCGCGCTTCATCCTCCGGCTGGCTGTCGGCCGGGTAGGCAATGGCGGCACGCAAGTCGCCCAGCGGCAGGTAAGGCCGCTGCGACAGGAACAACGCCTGGGTCCCCAACGGCCGCCGGACTTCGCCCTCGGCATACGGCCACAGGCCTGCCAGGGCGCGCAGCAAGGTGGTCTTGCCGCTGCCCGACGGCCCTTTGATCAGCAGCGCCTGGCCGCCCTGCAGGCGCAGGTCGAGGTCGGCAATCAGCGCATGCCCGTCCGGGCGCAGCACCTGCAGGCCAATGATATCCAGGGCGCGTGGCTGGTCTTCGGTCAGCACCCGTGGCAGCGCACTGGCCTGGTCGTTGGCATTGAGGAAGCCGGTCAAACGGTCGAGGGTGGCGCGGTACTGGGCAAAGGTGTCGTAGGACTCACGGAAGAATGACAGCGAATCCTGCACCTGGCCGAACGCCTGGGAGGTCTGCATCACGTCACCGAGCTTGATCGCCCCGCTGAAAAAACGTGGCGCCTGCAGGATGAACGGGAACACCACCGCCACCTGGCTGACGCCAAGGTTGAAACCGCTGAACTTCAGGTTTCGGAACACCAGCGCCCAGACGTTGCCGATCAGTGCGCCGAAGCGCCCGAGCAAGGTTGCCCGTTCGACCGCAGCGCCCTGGTAGAAGGCAATGTTCTCGGCGTTCTCGCGCAGGCGCATCAGCGCATAACGGAAGTTCGCCGTGAGTTTTTCATTGAGGAAATTCAGGCGGATCAACGGCCGGCCGAGGCGGAAGGCAATCCAGGTGGCGATCAGCACGTAGATATACACCGCAAACACCATCGCCCGGGGTATCTCGTACCCCGCCACTGTCAGCGGCGCCGACAGGCCCCAGAGGATGCCGGTAAAGGCCACCAGCGAAACCAGCGCGCTGACCGCGCCCAGGGCCAGCGAAACAGAATGGGTGACGAACGCGCTGACGTCCAGTTCGATACGCTGGTCGGGGTTGTCCACCGGCTCGGCGAGGAAACGGCCGCGGTAATAGGCATCGGCTTTCATCCAGTCGCCGGTCAGGCGCTCGGTCAGCCACACCCGCCATTGAATGCTGAACGCCTGGGTCACGTAGAAGGTGAACAGCGAACGCAGCACATGGATGGTGGCCAGCACCGCGAACACCCCCAGCAGGTACCAGAAGGCCGTCTGGTCGAGAGCCTGCAGGGCGCTGTAGAAGCCGTTGTACCAGAACGAGAACAGCACGTTCAGGCGCACCGAGAACAGCGTCAGCACCAGCAGCAGGCCGAACACCAGCAGCGGGCGCCAGCTGCGGCGGAAGGTGAAGTAAGGCCCCGCCAGCTGCCAGAACTGGCTGCCCCAGCGCGTGTAGCGCACGGCCAGGAAAGCAGCAGCGGTGAAGCCGATGAGGGTGATGAACGAGGCGATTGCAAGCCAGCTCAGGCTCTCTTGCAGGGCCTGGTGCCAGTTCATGTCCATAGAAGATATCCGTGACGAGGGTTTCCGCGAGCGTAGCATTGCGGCGGGATTCGTCTTGCATAAATGACGGACATTTCATTTTGCCTGTGCCGGCCTCTTCGCGGGCTTGCCCACAGGGATATCACCGGCCTTGAAGTCGGTGCCACACCTGTGGGAGCGGGCAAGCCCGCGAAGAGGCCGGAACAGACAGGCGCTAGGCCAGGGCCTCTACCACCTTGGCATCCAGCCCTTCCTGGCCATGCTCGGCAATCCACTCCCCCAGCTGCCGGCGCATCGCCGGCGTCCAGAAGCTGTGCAGATGCTGCCTCACGCCCTGCACCGCCTGCGCCCGGTTTGGCTCGCTGTCGAAGTAGTGGGCAATCTGGTTGGCCATCTTGACCAGGTTGTCACTGCTCATCGGCGCACCTCGGCTTGTTCCTGTGTGCGGCGCTCCTTGAGCAGACGCCGCTGTTGGTCACTGAAGTCCTGGTAGCGCTTCTGCCATTCCGATGGGTGGAACACCTTCACCACTTCCACCGCCGTGACCTTGTATTCCGGGCAGTTGGTGGCCCAGTCGGAGTTGTCGGTGGTGATCACGTTGGCACCGGACTCGGGGAAATGGAAGGTGGTGTACACCACCCCCGGGGCCACCCGCGTGCTGACCTTGGCACGCAGCACAGTCTGCCCTGCACGGCTGCCGATGCCGACCCAATCGCCGTCATGGATGCCGCGGCTTTCAGCGTCGTCGGGGTGGATCTCCAGCCGGTCGGCATCGTGCCACGCGGTGTTGCTGGTGCGCCGGGTCTGGGCGCCGACGTTGTACTGGCTGAGGATGCGTCCGGTGGTCAGCAGCAACGGGTAACGGCTGTTGACCCTCTCGTCGGTGGGCACATAACCGGTAAGCATGAAACGCCCCTTGCCGCGCACGAACTGCTCGATGTGCATGGTCGGGGTGCCGTCCGGGGCGGCGTCGTTGCACGGCCATTGCAGGCTGCCGTGGCGGTCGATCTCGGCATAACTGACGCGGTGGAAGCTCGGGGTCAGGCGGGCGATCTCGTCCATGATCTCGGATGGATGGCGGTAGTCCATCGGATAGCCCAGAGCATTGGCCAAGGCCACGGTAGCCTCCCAGTCGGCCTTGCCGGCGAGCGGTTCCATGACCTTGCGCACCCGCGAGATGCGCCGCTCGGCGTTGGTGAAGGTGCCGTCCTTCTCGAGGAACGAGCTGCCCGGCAGGAACACATGGGCAAACTTGGCCGTCTCGTTGAGGAAGATGTCCTGCACCACCACACATTCCATGGCGCGCAGGGCAGCGGTGACATGCTGGGTGTTGGGGTCGCTCTGGGCGATGTCCTCGCCCTGGCAGTACAGCGCCTTGAAACTGCCATCGAGCGCCGCTTCGAACATGTTGGGAATACGCAGGCCCGGATCGGGCTGCAAGGTCACGCCCCACGCCTGCTCGAACTCGGCCCGCACCCCCTCGTTGGAGATATGCCGGTAGCCCGGCAGCTCGTGGGGGAACGACCCCATGTCGCACGAGCCCTGCACATTGTTCTGCCCACGCAGCGGGTTCACCCCTACCCCTTCACGGCCGATGTTGCCGGTGGCCATGGCCAGGTTGGCGATGCCCATGACTGCGGTGCTGCCCTGGCTGTGTTCGGTCACCCCCAGGCCGTAGTAGATCGCCGCGTTGCCACCGGTGGCGTACAACCGGGCGGCACGGCGGATCTGCTCGGCGGGCACACCGCATACGGGCCCCAGGGCTTCCGGGGCGTTTTCCGGCAGGCTGACGAAGTCACGCCAGCGGGCAAAGTCCTCGGTTTCGCAGCGGGCGTCGATGAACGTCTGGGCCAGCAGCCCCTCGCTGACGATCACATGTGCCAGGGCATTGAGCATGGCCACGTTGGTACCGGGGCGCAGCTGCAGGTGCAGTTCGGCGCGGGCGTGGGGCGAGTCGACCAGGTCGATGCGCCTTGGGTCGATGACGATCAGCCGTGCGCCTTGGCGCAGGCGGCGCTTGAGCTGCGAGCCAAATACCGGGTGGGCGTCGGTTGGGTTGGCGCCGATCACCAGGATCACATCGGCCTGCATCACCGAATCGAAGCTCTGGGTGCCAGCCGACTCACCCAGGGTCTGCTTCAGGCCATAGCCGGTCGGCGAATGGCAAACCCGGGCGCAGGTGTCGACGTTGTTGTTGCCGAACGCCGTGCGCACCAGCTTTTGCACCAGGTAGGCTTCTTCGTTGGTGCAGCGGCTGGAGGTGATGCCGCCGATGGAATCCCGCCCGTACTTGAGCTGGATGCGGCGGAACTCGCTGGCGGCGTAGGTGACCGCCTCATCCCAGCTGACTTCCTGCCATGGGTCTTCCAGGCGCTTGCGGATCATCGGCCTGGTGATGCGATCGGGGTGGGTGGCATAGCCCCAGGCGAAGCGGCCCTTGACGCAGGCGTGGCCGTGGTTGGCGCCGCCATTCTTGTCCGGGACCATACGCACCAGCTGGTCGCCCTTCATCTCGGCGCGGAACGAGCAGCCAACACCGCAATAGGCACAGGTGGTGATCACCGCACGCTCGGGCTGGCCAAGCTGGACCAGGCTCTTCTCAGTGAGGGTCGCCGTCGGGCAGGCCTGCACGCAGGCGCCACACGACACGCATTCGGAGGCCAGGAAGTTGTCGCCACCGGCTGCCGCTACCCGCGACTCGAAACCGCGCCCGGTGATGGTCAGGGCGAAGGTGCCCTGGATGTCTTCGCAGGCACGCACGCAGCGGCTGCAGACGATGCACTTGCTGGGTTCGTAGTCGAAATACGGGTTGGAGGTGTCCTTCTTCTCCGCCAGGTGGTTGGCGCCGTCATAGCCGTAGCGCACCTCGCGCAGACCGACCTGGCCGGCAACGGTCTGCAGTTCGCAGTTGCCGTTGGCCGAGCAGGTCAGGCAATCCAGCGGGTGGTCGGAGATGTACAGCTCCATCACATTGCGGCGCAGGTCGGCCAGGCGCGGGGTTTGCGTGCGCACGACCATGCCCTCGCTGACCGGCGTGGTGCACGAGGCCGGGTAGCCACGCATGCCGTCGATTTCCACCATGCACATGCGGCACGAGCCGAAGGCTTCGAGGCTGTCGGTGGCGCACAGCTTGGGGATGCTGGTGCCAAGCATGGCGGCGGCGCGCATCACCGAGGTGCCGGCCGGCACGCTGATGCTGCGGCCATCGATGTTCAGGCTGACCTGCACGTCGCTGTCACGGGCTGGCGTGCCCAGGTCGGTCTCTGGATCGAAATAGATGATCACTGTGCGGCCTCCGTGGTGGTCAGCCCGAAATCGGCGGGGAAGTACTTGAGGGCGCTGGCCACCGGGTAGGCGGTCATGCCGCCCATGGCGCACAGCGAGCCGTACTGCATGGTGTCGCAGAGGTCGCGCAGCAGCAGCGCCTGGTCATGGCGCTCGGTGAAGTCGCTGCTCGCAATCAGCCGGTCGACCACCTCCATGCCACGGGTCGAGCCGATCCGGCACGGGGTGCATTTGCCGCAGGATTCCTCGGCGCAGAACTGCAGGGCAAAGCGCGCCATGCTGGCCATGTTCAGTGTATCGTCGGCCACCACCACGCCACCATGGCCGAGCATCGCGCCCATGGCGGCGAAGGCCTCGTAGTCCAGCGGCGTATCGAAGTGGCTGGGCGGTACCCAGGCGCCGAGCGGGCCGCCGACCTGGGCGGCCTTGAGCGGCCGGCCGCTGGCGGTGCCGCCGCCGTAGCCTTCCACCAATTCGCGCAGGGTCAGGCCGAAAGCGCGCTCCACCAGGCCACCGTTGCGGATGTTGCCGGCCAGCTGGAACGGCATGGTGCCCAGCGAGCGGCCCATGCCGAAATCACGGTAGAACGCCGCGCCCTCGGCCAGGATGGTCGGCACCGAGGCCAGGGTAAGCACGTTGTGCACCAGGGTCGGCAGGCCGAACAGGCCTTCGAGCGCGGGCAACGGCGGCTTGGCGCGGACGATGCCGCGTTTGCCTTCGATGGATTCGAGCAGCGCGGTTTCCTCGCCGCAGATATAGGCACCGGCACCCACCCGTACTTCCAGGTCGAAAGCCTGGCCGCTGCCGGCCACGTCGCTGCCCAGATAACCGGCGTCGCGGGCGATGGCGAAGGCCTGGTTGAGCACGCGGATGGCGTCGGGATACTCCGAGCGCACATAGATGTAGCCTTTGTCGGCCCCGACGGCAAGGCCGGCGATGATCATGCCTTCGATCAGCAGGAAGGGGTCGCCCTCCATCAGCATGCGGTCAGCGAAGGTGCCAGAATCGCCTTCATCGGCGTTACACACCACGTACTTTTGCGCTGCACTGGCCTCGCGCACGGTGCGCCACTTGATGCCGGCCGGGAACGCCGCGCCGCCACGGCCGCGCAGGCCGGAGTCGAGCACGGTGGCGACCACGGCGGCGCCGTCCATCGCCACCGCCGTTTCCAGGCCCTTGAAACCGCCATGGGCACGGTAGTCGTCCAGCGACAACGGGCGGGTGATGCCCGCGCGGGCGAACAGCAGGCGCTGCTGGGTTTTCAGGTAAGGGATTGCTTCGACCGGGCCCAGCGCCAGCGAATGGCCGCCGGGTTCACCCGCCAGGGCGTCAAGCAGCGACGGCACGTCTGCCGGGCTGACCGGGCCGAAGCCCTGGCGCCCTTCGCTGCTTTCGCACTCCAGCAGCGGCTCCAGCCAATACAGGCCACGCGAACTGGTGCGTTGAATATCGACGGGCAACTGGCGGCGCGCGGCCTCGGCCTGGATTGCATCGGCGACCTCATCGGCACCGACTGCGCGGGCGACCGAGTCACAGGGAATGCACAACTTCAGCATGTTTCACCCTCCAGGCAACCGTTCACCAACGCCCGCAGGCGCTCAGGGGTAAGCCTTGCATGCACCTGGCCATCCAGCTCCAGCGCCGGCGAGCAGGCGCAAGCGCCCAGGCAGTACACCGGGCGCAGGCTGATGGCACCGTCGGCGCTGGTGCCATGGTCATCCAGCGCCAGCTGTTCGCGCAGCTGCGCAGCCAGGGCTTCGCTGCCACGGCTCTGGCACGATTCGGCGCGGCACAGGCGCAGGGTGTGACGAGCAGGCGGTGAGGTGCGGAAGTCGTGATAGAAGCTGATCACCCCGCGCACCTCGGCGAGGCTGAGGTTAAGGGCATGGGCGATTTCAGGAACAGCAGCTTCGGGGATGAAACCGACAGCGTCCTGGATGGCGTGAAGGATCGGCAACAGCGCGCCGGGAGCGTCCTTCTCGCGGGTCAGGATGTTCTGGATTACCGGCAGGTGAAGCAGTTCATCAGGCATACAGCGGACCTCGGCATCACGGACCCTGCCTGAATTATTGTGAAGGGCAGGTATCCGGCGTGTTCTGCTGCGGCACACCGGCCACGTCACGGTGGCGTGGGCGCGGTGGCCTCCTTGCCGATGGCCGTGCGTCTGCGCGCACTGGGCTCATGGGCATCCCACAAGCATGGCAGTTGTGACGCCGTTAGGTTGCGTGCGAGCGACCAGGCGCATCCTGAAACCGACCTCAGGATTCTTGCAGGTGTTTGCTGGCCTCTCAGCCAATCACCACATGAGGCAGGAACCGTGAACTGTCCTTGGTTATCAACGAATCATCCTCGCGGATGCCGATCCCCGAAGCCCTGCCCCCAACCACCCAGGACCCGATCAGGGTATAGCTGTCGCCAAACTTCGGCAGCGGAGCAAAACCCTGCAGGATGTAAGGCGCATCATCGTATGGGCCGTCCTCGAAAACCCGCTCCCCCTCGGCAGTGCGGATATCCACGTTGGCCCCTTCCCGCGAGAAATACGGTTTGCGTACCCAGCCCTTGGGCACCGGCAGGTGCGGGCTGTGGTCGACAAACGCCGGGAGCAGGTTCGGGTGGCCTTCATGCCATTGCCAAAGCAACGGCAGAATGCCTTTGTTGGAAATCAACGCCTTCCAGGGCGGCTCGACGAACTGCGTGTCGCACCCGCCAATCGCCTGGCCGAAGTCCTCGTGGAACATGTGCTCCCAGGCATGCAGCTTGAACAGCCGTGCAATCGCCCGCCCCTGCAGGTCGACGAAGCGGCCATCGCCGTCCAGGCCGATGTCTTCCAGGTCGATATGCCGGGTACGGATGCCGGCATGCTCGGCCATCTTGCGCAGGAAGTCGGTGGTACCACGGTCCTCCAGCGAACCGGAGATGGTCGAAAAATAGAAATCTGCATGCCCAGGCATCGCTGCAAATGCCTGGACCAGGTCTTCGGCCAGGGTATTGAACTGGCTCGCCTCGGCGGGCAGAACACCGCGCTGAATCTGCTCCTCCAGCCAGATCAACTGAAATGCTGCGGCTTCGTACAGCGAGGTGGGCGTGTCGTAATTGGCCTCGATCAACTTCGCCGGGCCTTTGCCGTCGTAGCTGAAGTCGAAGCGCCCGTAGAGGTGCGCCTGCCCCTCCAGCCATGAGCGGCGTACCAGGTCGAAGAAGGCTGGCGGGATTGCCAGGCGCGCCATCAGCGCTTCGCTTTCGACGATGCGCCCTACCGCGTCCAGACACATCGCGTGCAGCTCTGCGGTCGGGGCGTGCAGGTCATGCATCACCTGGGCCTCGCTGAATTGATAGTACCCACGCTCGTCCCAGTAACGCTCACCGTCGATCGTGTGAAAGGCAAAGCCCTCGCGCAGGGCTGTCGTGCGCCAGTCGGGACGCTCCGCCAGTTCGACCTTGCGCATGCCTAGCCCCCGAAGAAACTGCCGGATCTGCCGCCCCAGCCACTGCGCGCAGTGGCCTGGCTGCCAAAGCCACCACGCGTGACCGAGGCTGAAGTCGCCGAACGCGACTCGTTGCGGCTTGAGCCGCCGTAGCCGCCACCACCCCCTCCGCCACTCGATGAGCTGTTGCTCTCTTCGTCCTGCTTCACCCGCTGAATACCGCCACCCGTGGCACCGTAACGCTGGCCAAGCAAGCCGTGCCGCTGGCCTGTACCGTCGCGGTAGGCATACAACGGTTGCGCGTTGTAGTGACGGCTGGCGCTGTTGCCCATCTGCGCAAGCAGCATGCCAGCCACTGCGGCGGTGGCCACATGGCCATAGCCACCGCCCTGGGCATAGCCCGCGTCGAGCTGAGACTGCGTCACCTCAGCGCTGGTCTGCAGCTCGAAGCCACTCATGCGCGGCATGTAGCGCCCACCAACGGTGATCTGGCAACCGTCCGGGGTGAACTGCGCCTCGCACTCCGCCTGGGTGAAAAATGTCGGTGCATTGCGCTTGTAATCCGCCAGCGCCCGCTTGAAGGCATCGTTGCAGGCGGGTTCCGGCACCTGGTCGGCGACGCAGGCGGCAACGCTGTCGAAATTGCTTTGCTGGGTGACCGTGTACAGCTCTTCCTGCGGGCCGCAAGCGGTCAGCGCCAGTGGCAGCGAACCGGCCAGCACCAGCTTGACGGAGCTGCGTCGAACAGGGGGCTTCATGGGGGCTCCTTGCATGTCAGGCCGCCGGCGTCATGCAGGCCGAGTTGAGGAAGCCCACGCTGATTGCCACGCTGGCCGCGTATATGGCCGCAGCCAGTTCACCCTTGGCGATGCGCCTGGACAGGTCGCGCAGCACCAGGCTGGTGAGGCCGAAGGCGAGCAACTGCACCACGGCTGCGATCACCACCCAGGCGACGAAGTCAAGGATGCTCACGCTGTAGGCGATGATGTTGCTGGCTGGCAGCGAGAAACCGATCAGCGAGCCCCCGAGGGCGATGGCCGCCGCCGGATTGTTTTCGCGGATCAGCGAAAACTCGCGGTGGGGCGTAATGCGCGTGTAGATGAACTGGAACAGCCAGAACAGCAGCAGCGCCACACTGATATAGAGAATGAAACCGGTCACCGCCGAAGCATTGAGTGACAGGCGAAGCGCGTCGAGCATGGTGAATCCTTGTCAGGTTACGTTGAAGTCCGTGGGGAACAGGGTGACACCCAGCGAGGTGGTGAAGGTGAGCGCACCGTGCTCATCTTCTTCGAGGGAAAACAGCAGAAATTCGCGACGGTCGGGCAGGCCCGTGTCGCGGGCATAAAGCATCGACAGGTGCTGGACGCCATAGCGCGCCTGCGGGCTGACCACCTGCTCATGGAACGGGACCAGTTCAGCCTGCCCTTGAGCCTGGCCCCATTGGCGGGAGTAGAGGCAGCCTTCGTGCGTGTAGATCGGCAGGCCGACCTTGGACAGACAGCCAACCAGCGCCTGCCGGTGCGCATCGTCGCGCACGGCAATGGCGCTGTGGTAGCCGAACAGCACGGTATCGCCCGGCTGGCTGCCGTGCATCAGCACTTGCAGCCAGTAATCTTCGTCGTCCAGGTAGTACCGCAAAAGGCGTACGGACTGGCCAAGGTCGACCTCGCCGCAGGCCCATACCGTTTCCGGGCCGGGGAGCTGAAGTTCAGAGTAACCGTCGAGCAACGGCTCAAGCGTTGGAGCAGGCGTGAAGGTACTGCCAAAACGCAGGTCGAAAGGCGGGCTGGCCCGATTGAAAAGCGACATCAATTACTCCCTGGGGTCGCGGCGTTCCTTGCTGGGGGCGACACCTTAACGGGTTTCAATACCTGGGCCAATACTGACGGTGTGAGCATTCTTTTCGCTGGAAATGTGGTGTAACTACTGGCCTGGGCGCCGGTTTGCCGGCGATGCCCCAGCGTGCTGCGCAGCCCAAGCGACAGCGCCCTGAGCCTTGCACAGCGCTTCAGACCATTCACGATGCCGGTGGGAGTAGGTCTTGAGCAACGATTCGTTAAGACTTTTTCCATACTCCGTTAACGTAATTTTCACGATCCGCCCTCTAGCGTCTCTGCCTTTCCGGCAGCCCCCTTTTCTGGCTGCCGCCATGGTTACGAGGCACACGTGGCAAACACCGCATCCCCATCCACATCCAAGCGGGTGGACTGGGCCGGCCTGGGCTGGCTCCTGCTGTTCTTCTGGTATTTCTCCGGCGTCACCCAGGCGTTGCTGCTGTTCAGCGGTACCACCGGTTTCGCTGGCTTCCGCGATGCCCTGTTCCTCAGCACCCTGTGGTTCGTCCCGGTCCTGCTGCTGCCACGCCTCACCCGCACCCTCGCCGCCGTGATCGGCGTGGTGTTGTGGGCCGCCTCGCTGGTGGGTTTGAGCTACTTCGGCATCTACCACCAGGAATTCTCGCAAAGCGTCATCTTCGTGATGTTCGAGTCGAACACCGCCGAAGCGGGCGAATACTTCAGCCAGTACTTCAGCATTGGCCTGATGCTCGGCCTGCTGGCCTACACCGTGGGCGCCGTGCTGCTGTGGACCCGCGTGCGCCCGGTCACCCTGCGCCTGCGCAGCCGCATCCCGGTGGTGGTGCTGTTGCTGGTCGTCAACCTGGTGCTGCCGTTCTACAAGCAGATGGTCACCCAGGAACGCAATTTCGCCGACGCCGTGGAAAAAGTGCAGCAACGCATGGAGCCTGCCGTGCCCTGGCAGCTGGTGGTCGGTTACCGTCAGTACCTGCAGCAGCTGAACAACATGCAGAAACTGCTGGCGCAGAACGCTGCCCTGCCGCCCCTGCAGAACCTGCAGGACAGCAGCGGCGACGCCCCGCGCACCCTGGTGCTGGTACTTGGCGAGTCGACTACCCGCGAACACATGCACCTGTACGGCTACAACCGCGACACCACCCCCAACCTGGATGCCCTGGCCGCCGACAAGAGCCTGACCGTATTCCGCAACGTGGTGACCCCGCGCCCCTACACCATCGAGGTGATGCAGCAAATCCTCACCTTTGGCGACGAGGAACACCCCGACCGCTTCCTCACCGACCCGTCGCTGATCAACCTGATGAAACAGGCAGGCTACAAGACCTTCTGGATCACCAACCAGCAGACCATGACCAAGCGCAACACCATGCTCACCACGTTCTCGCAGCAGACGGACGAGCAGGTGTACCTGAACAACCAACGCAACCAGAACGCCAGCCAGTACGACGAAGTGGTACTGCCACCGTTCGATAAGGCCCTCAAAGACCCGGCGCCGAAGAAGTTCATCATCGTCCACCTGCTGGGCACGCACATGGACTACCGCTACCGGTACCCGGATGCCTACCAGCACTTCACTGATCGCAAAGGTGCGCCGGCTGCACTGACCGATGACCAGGTAGAAACCTACAACTTCTACGACAATGCCGTGCGCTATAACGATTTCGTGGTGTCGAGCCTGATCAAACAGTATTCGGCGACCACGCCCAACGGCTTCTTGCTGTACCTGTCCGACCACGGCGAAGACGTCTACAGCTCCGGCAACCACGACCGCCTGGGCCGCAACGAAGGCGCGCCGACCCGGCCGATGTACACCGTGCCGTTCCTGCTGTGGACCTCACCGAGCTGGCAGGCCGAGCACCCGCGTGACCTGGAGTCGATGGCCAACCGTGCCTACAGCAGCTCGCACCTGATTCATACGCTGTCGGACCTGGCAGGGTTGAGCTACGACCGGTACGAGCCGGCCAAGAGCCTGGTGAGCACGCAGTTCACGCCAATGCCGCGCTGGATTGGCGACCCGTACCGCAAGGATGGGTTGCATGAGTTCGACCAGCTGCCGCAGGACACGGCGGGGCAGGCTCAACAGACTGCGGCCAATTCCCGGCCGTAGCGAGCGGACGGGTATCCACCGTTCTGAAGGCTGATGGCGAGGTCCCAGATCACGCCATCGGCCTTTCCTCAAAACGACTCAACGGGCTTGTTGGCCTCAGCCAGAACCTTATTCGCCTCTAACCGAGGAAACGTAAACCGAATATGGGTCATTGCGCACCGCGCTGCGGGAGCGGGAACGCAGGTTGCGCAAGGCCGGCATGATCAGGCTGTTCACACCGGTATCCGGCGCATCCCACCCCGACGAGCGCCGTCCCTCGGCGGCGCCTTCATAGCTGGCCTTGATCCGTTCGGGCACCAAGATGCCCGAACGGCCGAGGGACATATAACGTCCGCTCACAGTCCCTTGCCCCCATGGTAGAGGCGAGTCAGCCATGTCGTTCATTTGCGACATCTGCGGTAAGGCTCGCGTGAAGGGCAATCACGACCAATGCTCTAAAACCCGTCAAGCAGCTGGCTTCATCATCATGCGAGGGCGCAAGCCATGAACACTGCATTCATGCTAATGGCGCAATACAACGGACTCGCCATCATCCCAATCGACCAAGTGTGCACCGACTACTTCACCCACCTGACCCCTGACATGTTTCAGCGGAAGGTTCTTGCCGGACAAATCAAGCTTCCTATCACCAGGCTCGAGGCAAGCCAGAAGAGCGCACGAGGCATTCATATTGCCGACCTGGCGCATTACTTGGATCAGCAGCGGGAGGCTGCCCGCAAGGAGTGTGCGCAATTGAACAAGACACTGCGGGCCGGCTAACCGGGAGATTGCACCTCGCCTGGCCAGGTGCCGGTGCCGGTCGACATCGTCGACGATCAATCCGGACCGGCATTTGGCGAGGGCAGCTAACAACCCATAGCGGTTACTCATTGTATGAAAGACAATGCCTACCTACGTATACCTTAGCGAGGGAGAAACTCGTGGACCTTCATGAACAATTGGCCGAGGTTATGGACGCGACGACCTTCTTGGCTTTTGTCCACGCCCTAGCAGCTGATAAGCGCGCAAACAATGCTTGGGAGAATACCAATGTTGAAGCTTTCCTGGATGCCGCAATAGCTTGGGCCGAAGTCAGTGAATTTGGTATTCGCCAAGGGCTTTCACCTTCCAACCCGTGGGCGCAGTTCGCTACATTTCTTTACTGCGGAAAAATTTACGAGTAACTGAAGAGCAATTCGGCTTCTGTTGTGCGTTTGCGAGTGGCCTGGAGCCAGAACGCCTTGAAAGCTCTCAGGTAGCCTTCAAAGCTTTTATTAAAGGAGCCAGTATGCGTATCACCCAAGATTTACGTGCAAACGAAATCCTCAGACTTGAGCATCTCTTGAAGGGTTTTAACTATTCGGTCTGGGTCAACACCTATGGGCCCTTTGACTTGGATAGAACGCTTGAAGAGCAACTCGCTTTTTCCACCGGTAACCAAGTGATCATCTGCGGGCAGTCCTGCGTGACCGCAAGCGAGGCTCGCAGTGAGGTTACCGAGCAACTGCTACACGCCGGGGATGGCGGTTACGGCCCACTGGATCTGGATGCAAAACGCTCCGAAATCCTATGCCTTCTTGAGGACCTATTCACGCATGTGCGCCTAGACCAGGCCAGCACCCTCACTTCATTTTGGCTAACCAAGGGCCATCCGGCATACCCAGTGTTCTGGGACTTCGCTTTTGATATTCAGCAGGGTGGGAAAAGATGGATTTTGATGGGCAGTAGCAGCGATTAGGCTGGGATAGCTAAGCTTTCTGAAGACTTGGCCAAGCCTGCTGCTATGACCGCTAAGGGTCGAAAGAGACCAGTCGCGAACGTCTGCTATCGACCCATAGCAGCCCGTCGCGGCAGGTAAAAAACGTCCAAGCGGACAGTCGTCGGTGCCCTCTGCACTTGCGTGAGTCACGCCCAATGTGTGTAATCGTGACCATATTGAAGTAAGGAACAAGGCATGCACCGCAACACCATAACTTTTCAGGATGCGATTCGCTCTGGAGGCGCATCGAACGGTTGTACTAGCGTTGAGCGTTATTTTGCCGACTTTAGAATCGACGAGCGTTCTCTATTGGAAATTTTAGTAAGCGCTGACGGTGGGCACTCTGACTATATGAGTGGTTTTGTATCGGGATATCCAGAACAAAATCTTCGCTTTGCCAATAGCTTGATCCGAAGCGGCCTGCCCGAGACAAGGTCCAATCGGGTAATCATCTACATTTGCCCTGAATGTGGAGACATCGAGTGCGGAGCATATTCAGTGCACATTCGCAGCTCTGGTGACGAGATCATCTGGGAGGAGTTCGCTTACGAAATCGGATATGAAGAGCCTCGCATAATCCTTGGTGTTGGGCCTTTTTTATTCGGCTCTGCTTCCTATGAGCGCGCCGTTAAAGCCGCGTCTGAGATTTGATTTGGGCCGTGTTAGTAAGCTGCCACTTGGTCTTACATACCCGATCTTGGGCGAGGCGACCACTTGCGAATGGCTACCAGAATCGCTCCCTAGTTTCGTATACGCCTACAAGCCTCTAGGATAGTCTGTTCACTCGAGGCCGGTCGCTTCTGGCCGCTTGCTGCCCTCGGCGATGGCAGCTAAGGTCGAGTGTGGTCGCTCGCGCAGACAGCAACCCGCGTTAGTCCCAGTCCATTTTGATGCTCTCTTGTTTCCTGAACGCATCCAGCACACTCTCGAAACGGGAGCGCTCGAAAGTCAGGCTCGGTATCGAGTCATACCAATCAACGGCAGGGCATTGCAAAGTTATTAATTCCCTCAGCAAACCAAATCGGCGCCAATGGACATGGTGCTCATCGGCGTGCTGCTCAGCAACAATGACGGTACATGTCAGGTCCAAGTCATCAGAGCAAACAAGCAGGGGGACCAAGGCTTCCCAGCCCGGCGCTGTGGAATAGGTCCGATCCCATACCAAATAGGTGTCGTCATCGTCGCTCAAGCCTGAATGCGCTGATACGAGGTGTAACTCAGCTTCCCGATTGTGCTGAGATAGCCAAACCTCCAAAGGTACTCCGTCAACGGCAAACGTCGGGTAGAAGCCGAGACTGTAGTTGGATTTGTGGCTTGTGATGGATAGCAAATTACTCATGCCAGCTCTCGAATCCCTGAAGTCTGTAGAGCTTACTTTTGCCAGGTGCGCATGTCTGCTTTTGGCGGATAGTGGCCCTCCGCGTGAAGGGCCGCTTTGGGTCGAAAGCAGCCGGTCACTTAGACCACTTTCTACCCGAAGCGGACCGTCGCTACGCCTTGCCTTTTGGGCTGGCGCTATCCACCCTGATGGTGGGTCTATTTAGATAACGATGTGCTGAGGGTAAATTTGCACGCTTTCGAATTGCTCTGAGTTATCGTGCAGACGTAGTCTGAACTCTTCACTTAGGCAGATCTCCAACACCCTCTCATCAATCACGCTGTAGCTGGTCACGGAGACGTTCAGGAGCCTTTGGAAATTACTGCTAGTCCAATTGACGTCTTCATACCAAGTTGCAATTAGCTCGTCGCCATGAAATACCTCTATCAGGCTCTGGACAGCGATGCAGCTGCCTGAGCCAAATAGAAACTGAACGTCGTATCGCCCCATGCGAATCTGCCGTATTTCCTCTCCTAGGATACCTTCGATCTTCAGATCCTTGGCAAAGCCGTACATCTCATCTCCTCCTGTGTACGTGCCGAGCCGATGAGTTCGGACTGGATCGCAAGCATACCTACATTGAGGTGGCCGCGCAGAGTCATTACCGGGATGGCTGCGAATTGTGTGGCCGCTCCTTGCCGATTTCTGCCCTTCGTGAACGGCAGCTTCGGGTCGATAGCAGCCATCCGTGAACAGCGTTCGCTCCAGATCAGCCATTCGTGAAGGCAGTTAACCGCCCAAAATGAAGACACTCACTGGTGGCTTATCCGCCGCTGTAGGCCCTAGATTCGCCTGTCACTTATCTGATCCATTTGCATGCAGCGAATGACCGCACTGCAAACGCCTCAGCGGGAGAACTCTGCCAATAACGCCTTGACTTCCCCAGGCCCCATCGCACTCAAAGCCAGCTCGGCAACCTCGCGCATCGGCTGCCAATGGCCCCGTTGAAAGATCGATCGATCATGGCAAGGCAGGTCGGTGTCTGCCATCGATGAATAGAGCGCCCATACGCTGTTCAATGGCACCGCAATCGAATCAGGCAAGACATTGCCAATGTCCTGGAGCGCGTCCTGCACATGACGCATCTTTGTATTCCACACCTCACAAGCCAGGCAGCCTGGAAGCGCATGCTCCTGCTGGGCCGCGGTCATGGCAACGAACTCAAGTGCCGGAACCAGACGCGCTATCGCGTCAATTGACTCAAGTTCATCTGCGCCATACCAATGGCCAATCAGCTCGGCAAAATCAGACATCTCTGTGACCTTTCAGGTTGAGGTGCATGGACCAATCACCTGCCGACCTCTCAGGTAATGCTGCCCAGAACTCCAGTGCATCCCGCAGCGCGAGTAATTGCCATTACACCTGATGGTGCCAGATGCTACCGGTCTATGAGTCGATGCCACCGACACTGGACGAACGATGATCGAATCACAAGGATGTGCAGCATTTTCCGGCCTGCAATGCCAGCCTGTCGACCCCTCTGACGCAGAGATGATCTGCGCGCATCGCCAGGACATGTTTCTTGAGGCGGGTGAGTCATCAATTCGCTTGTTGGTGACAGCTTGTGGCAAATGTCAGCTCAGCGTCTGCTTTGGGTCGAAAGCAGCCGTTCGCGACTGACGGCAATCGACCCAATGCCGATGCCTACCATGAGTAAGCGCTGATAGGGGATAGCATCGTTACCCACCCGCCTACTCAGCCCGGGCGCCGAGTTTAACCGGTGCCTGAATGATCTGATCCAGCCACTTCCAACCTTTATACCCATCGCCTCGCCCACGCAAATGGGTATACCGCCGCAGCGAGTTCCAATCACGGTGACCAGATACGCTTGAGACCCTCGGTATGTCCCAGTCCATTTCAAACAACCGACTCACCCCTTCGTGACGCAAGTCGTGGAAGTGCAGATCCTCTATCCCTTTCATCTTGCATGCCTTCGACCAGGCTGTGCCGATTGAATCCGTGTTGTACGGGAATATCTCGCGACACGCTCTGGGCATGCTCTGCACGATGATCCACGCTTCATCCGGCAAGTAACACCAGACATCGTTGCCAATCTTCTGACCGGGGTTTTTCATGTCCCGCACCTTCACTGCCTGCCGGTGCTCATCGAGATCTTCCCACCGTATGCGTGTGATCTCGTCCATTCGGCGGGTCGAAAAAATTGCGAACGCTACTACCTTGGGCATGTGGATGACGCTCGGACGCCGCTGCAACATCTCGAAGAAGTGCTCCATCACCTTATCGAGCTCATCCAGCGTAGGACGCCGATCCCGCTCTCGGCTCTTCAGGTTGTAGCCGAACTTCTTCAGCACCAGACGCGCATCTGGCATTGCTTGCGCGTCAATCTCATATCCCCACGCCGCCCTGGCCAGGGACAGCACCGACCCCAGGTGCGCCAGGTCATTGCCGGCCGTCTGCGGTTTAATGCCTCCACCTTCAGGACTCATGCGCCACAGCGCATAGTCCACCAGCACCTGCTGGGTGAGGTCAGAATCCACCTTCTCCCCCAGGTAGCTGTTCTTGATGGCATTCAACGTGCGGCGCTTCGTCTCGCCCAACGGCCGGGCTTTCTCGGCCTCGACTAGGTAGCGGTCGATCATCTGCTTGACCGTGCGTCCTACCCGGCTGGCCCGCCCGATTGCACCAGGTTCCGCCAACTCGGTTTCCCGTCGCTTCGCCCAGGCCACCGCCGCCTGTTTGCGGGCGAACGTCTGGCTCTCTTGGTAGACTGTCACCTTATCGCGGTTGATGCGGATCTGAGCTGTGTAGCTGATGGAGCCGTCGGCCTTCTTGCGGGGCCTGATCGTTGCCATGAGAACTGGTACACGTCCTGATTCGATTGGTACATTGTACAAAGCGCTTGGTAAAAACGCCCCAAAACTCCCGAAAATCGGTACGAAACACGTTGAACGAAATCACTGCAAAATCAGGCGCTAAGCCAGACACCACGCGCCCTGAGCCGTCCCGCCGCTTCAGCGTTGCCCCCATGATGGATTGGACTGACCGCCACTGCCGGTTCTTCCTGCGCCTGCTCTCCAAGCACACTCTGCTCTACACCGAAATGGTCACCACCGGTGCCCTCCTGCACAACGACTCCCACCGTTTCCTGCGCCACGACGCCTCCGAGCACCCGCTGGCCCTGCAGTTGGGCGGCAGCGTGCCGGCCGAGCTGGCCGCTTGTGCCAAGTTGGCCGAGGAAGCTGGCTACGACGAGGTCAACCTCAACGTTGGCTGCCCGAGCGACCGGGTGCAGAACAACATGATCGGCGCTTGCCTGATGGCCCACCCGGCGCTGGTCGCCGATTGCGTGAAGGCCATGCAGGATGCGGTATCCACGCCAGTGACGGTAAAGCACCGCATCGGCATCAATGGCCGTGACAGCTATGCCGAGCTGTGCGATTTCGTGGGCCAGGTGCGCGAGGCCGGTTGCCGGAGTTTTACCGTGCATGCGCGGATCGCGATTCTCGAGGGGCTGTCGCCGAAGGAAAACCGCGAGATCCCACCGCTGCGCTATGACATCGCTGCGCAGTTGAAGGCGGACTTCCCGGACCTGGAGATCGTGCTCAATGGCGGGATCAAGACCCTGGCGGAATGCCAGGCGCATCTAGAGACCTTCGATGGCGTGATGCTGGGGCGCGAGGTGTACCACAACCCTTACCTGCTGGCCGAGGTGGATCAGCAGCTGTTTGCCAGCGAAGCGCCGGTAGTGAGCCGCAGCGAGGCACTGGAGCAACTGCGGCCTTATATCGTGGCGCATATGGAGAGTGGTGGCGCGATGCATCACATCACCCGGCATATCCTGGGGCTTGGCCAGGGGTTCCCGGGTGCGCGGCGGTTCCGGCAGCTGTTGTCGGCGGATATTCACAAGGCGGCGGAGCCGCTGAAGGTGTTTGATCAGGCGGCGGAGTTGATGCAGGGGCGGTGAGGCTGGGGCTGACAGGCGCTGCAACACTCAAGGCGAACACCCAGGGAACCTCACGCCACCTCCTGACTCGAATCATCACCGTCGGCACTTCTGCCCCGCCCCACTGGCCTCTTGAGCGCCCGTCGGGCCTCGGGTAATGTCGAGTAAATGCACAGGACAGAGCACGCCCATGACCTCCAAGCTGGAACAACTCAAGCAGTTCACCACCGTGGTTGCCGACACCGGGGACCTGGATGCCATCACCCGCCTCAAGCCGGTCGATGCCACCACCAACCCTTCCCTGCTGCTCAAGGCCGCGGCCATCCCGGGCTACGCCGAGCTGCTCAAGCAAGTGAAGGCCGATGCCAAGGGCGATGTAGACCTGGCCTGCGACAAGTTCGCCGTGGCCGTGGGCGCGGGCATTCTCAAAGTCATTCCAGGGCGCATCTCCACCGAGGTGGATGCGCGCCTGTCGTTCGATGAGCCGGCGCTGCTGAACAAGGCACGCCAGCTGATCGGCCTGTACGAAACCGCAGGGGTGTCGAAAAACCGCGTGCTGATCAAGCTGGCCTCCACCTGGGAAGGCATCCGCGCTGCCGAGAAGCTGGAAAAGGAAGGCATCCAGACCAACCTGACCCTGCTGTTCTCCTTCGCCCAGGCCCAGGCCTGCGCCGACGCCGGGGTGTTTCTGATTTCGCCATTCGTGGGCCGCATCTACGACTGGTACAAGAAGAATACCGGCCAGGAATACGTCGGCGCCGAAGACCCGGGCGTGCAGTCGGTCACGCGCATCTACAACTACTACAAGGCCAATGGCTACGACACCGTGGTCATGGGCGCCAGCTTCCGCAACCTCGGCCAGATCGAACAGCTGGCCGGGTGTGATCGCCTGACCATCAGCCCGGACCTGCTGGACAAGCTGAGCAGCGACCAAGGCGAACTGCCGCGGGTTCTCAAGCCGGGCAATGCCGGTGAAGCCAGACAGGTGCTGAACGAAAGCCAGTTCCGCTGGGCGATGAACGAAGATGCCATGGGCACCGAGAAGCTGGCTGAAGGTATTCGCCAGTTCGCCCGGGATCAGGAAAAACTCGAGAAGTTGATGGCTGAAAAAGCCTGATACATCTAAGGTTTGCCAGGCGGGCGGGAAATGTTCAGCATTTTCCGCCCGTTTCGTTTCAGCGGGCTGTGAACGCGTTCCGAACCCAAAGGCAAAATGACCTCATCCCCCTTGCCCCTCGTACTCTCCGGCCCGGTACTGCGCCGCCTTGAACCGCAAAGGCTGGCCATCTGGCTGGTCGGCAGCCAACCCCTGCAACCTGAATTCATCTTCGACGGCACCGCCCAGGTCGATTGCCAGGTCATTGCCGTCGGCCAGCACGCCTTCGTTCACCTGTTGGACGTCCACTTCGCCGAGCCCCTGCCGCGCAACGTCGCCATCGCCTATGACCTGCTGATCGACGGCCAGGGCGTTGCCGGCTGGGCCCCGCACCTGCTCTACCCCGGCAGCCAACGCCCCAGCCTGGTGCTGCGTGACCGCCTCGATCAGCTGCTGCACGGGTCCTGTCGCAAACCGCATTACCCTGCCGCCGACGGCCTGCTCTGCGCCGACCGCCTGCTGCAGGCCTGCCAACGCCCCGAGGACCGCCCCGCCGTGCTCTTGATGAGCGGTGATCAGGTGTATGCCGACGACGTCGCCGGCCCGATGCTGCGGGCCATTCACTCGCTGATCGAACGCCTGGGGTTGTTCGACGAAGCGCTGGATGGCGCAGTCGTGACCGACAGCCAGGCGCTCTACCGGCATGCTGCCAGTTACTACCATCGTGCCGACCTGCTGCCGGCCCAGGCCCGCAACGAAACCCTGCGCGAACGCTTCTTCGGCGGCAAGCGCAAACCGATATTCTCTTCCAGCAATGCCGACAACCACCTGGTGACCTTAGCCGAGGTCATGGCCATGTACTTGCTGGTATGGGCGCCCGCGCCCTGGCACCTGGTGGACCTGGGCATGCCTGCCGGCCTGAGCCAGCATGACCAGGCGCGCTACCATACGGAACTGCCGCTGATCGAAGCTTTCGCCGCCAACCTGGGTGACGTGGCACGGGTGATGGCGCACCTGCCCTGCCTGATGATCTTCGATGATCACGACATCACCGACGACTGGAACCTCTCCGCGCAATGGGAAGAAACCGCCTATGGCCACCCCTTCTCGCGACGAATCATCGGCAACGCGTTATTGGGCTATCTGCTGTGCCAGGCCTGGGGTAACGACCCGGATGGCTGCAACACGCTGATCGGGCGGTGCCAGGCGCTGAGCCAGCAGCAGGACGAGCTGATCAGTGAGCTCCTGCGCTTCCAGGGCTGGCAATACAGCCTGCCCAGCGAGCCGCCGCTGCTGGTGCTGGACACCCGCACCCGCCGTTGGCGCAGCGAGAGCGACCTGGGCAAGCCGTCCGGCCTGCTCGACTGGGAAGCGCTGTGCGAGCTGCAGCAGGCGCTGCTGGACCATCCTTCGGCAATCATCGTGTCACCGGCTCCGGTCTTTGGCGTCAAGCTGATCGAGACCGTGCAGAAGGTGTTCAGCTGGCTGGGCTACCCGTTGCTGGTGGATGCCGAGAACTGGATGGCCCACCGCGGCGCAGCGCAGGTGATCCTCAACATCTTCCGCCATTCGCGCACGCCGGGGCACTACGTGATCCTCTCGGGCGATGTGCATTATTCATTCGTCTATGAGGTGCTGATCCGCCATCGCCAACGCAGCCCGCACCTCTGGCAGGTGACCAGCAGCGGGATCAAGAACGAGTTCCCGCGGCGCTTGCTGAACGTGCTCGACAGGCTCAACCGCTGGTTGTACTCGCCACGTTCACCATTGAACTGGTTTACCAAGCGCCGGCAGATGGAGGTTGTGCCCCGCCCACCCAGCCGCAGCAAGGCCGGGGAGCGGTTGTGGAATGGGGCGGGGTTGGGGCAGGTGTTCTTCGATGAGCAGGGGCGACCGGCGCGGGTGCTGCAACTGAGCGCGGATGGCAGTGAGGCGACCGAGTTCGCACAGCGAGAGTGACTTGCCTAGTGAGGTTGTGGAGGCCTTGCTGGCCTCTTCGCGGCTAAAGCCGCTCGTACAGGGATCTCACCTGCCTTGAGGTCTGTGGAGGAACTGTGGGAGCGGCTTTAGCCGCGAAGGGGCCAGCGCAGGCTGCCAGATCAGGTGCGCTCCAGCGCATTCACCAGGTCATGGAACGCTTCGCGGTTGGAGTCATTGAGCCCCATGAGAATCTTGTGCGCCTCCAGCACCTTGGAGCGTACTACATCTTCGTTCTGATCCTGCGACGGCAGGTCGGTCAGGCACTCAGGGCGCGGCACCGGGCGGTCGACGATGTTGAACACCTGGTCGAAGCCCATCGATTGCAGCAGCCGCGAAATATCCGGGTTGGTGGTAACCACGGTCGGCAACAGGCCCACCTTCTGCCGCGACAGGATCGACAGCTTGGCCAGCAGGCCCAGGGTGGTGCTGTCGATGCTTTCGGTTTCGGTCAGGTCGATGACGATGGTCGAGAAGTTCAGTGCGGTGAAAATCTTCTCGATCGTCGCATCCAGCGCCGAACACAGGGTCAGGCGCACTTCACCGACGAATTTCAGCACAAAGGTACCGCTCTGCTCGGCGAACTGGATTCTACCGGTACTCATTGAAGGTTCCTGCTCAACACCAATAGGGCGATATCATCCGGCATCTCCCCAAGCGTAGCCAATCCGAATCGTTGGCGCAGCCCATCCAGGCTACCCCCCGCCGCCTTGACGATATCCGGCAAGGCAGCTTCTTTATCTTTGAGCGTATGCCCCGGCAAAAGGTCCAGAATGCCGTCGGACATCAGGCTCAGGCTGAACTGCGGCGGCAGCTCGATCACCAAGTCCTGGTAGCTCGCTTCGTCGAACAACCCTACCGGCAGGCCTCGGCCTTCCAGGTAGCGGGCTCGGCCGGGGGTAAACAGCACCGGCAGCGGCAGGTGGCCGCCCACGGCATAGGTCAGCAGGCCGGTTTCTTCGTCGATCACGCCACCGACCATGGTCACGTGCTTGCCCAGCTTGCAGTTGATCAAACCACGGTTGATGTGGCTGAGCACTTCCGAAGGCTTGAACTCGCGTAGCTTGCTGTTGCGCTTGAATTCGAACAACAGCCGTGTGGTCATGAACTTCAGCAGCACCGTGACGAACGCCGACGACGCGCCGTGCCCGGAGACATCGGCCAGGTAGAAGGCAATGCGCCGCTCATCCACGCGGAAGTAGTCGACGAAATCGCCCGACAGGTACAGCGATGGAATGATCTGGTGCTCGAAAGAGAACTCGCCGAGCTTCCAGGGGCTTTCTGGCAGCATGTTCATCTGCACTTGGCGACCAGCGGTCTGGTCCTCCTGCAACAGGTGCAGGCTGGCCTCCAGTTCGCGGTTGGCCGCTTCCAGCTTGTCGCGGTAGCGCTGGTTTTCCAGCACCAGGCGCGAACGGTCAAGCGCCCGGCGTACCGAGTGCTCGAGCACGGCCAAGTCTTCCAGCGGCTTGATCAGGTAGTCGGCGGCCCCCAGGCGCAAGGCCTCGACCGCGTCGCTCATCACGCCGGCACCCGAGACCACGATCACCGGCAACTGCGGCGCACGCTCGCTGATCTGGCGGATCAGTTCGAGGCCGCCCATCTGCGGCATGCGCAGATCGCAGATCACGAGGTCGGGCTGGTGTTCTTCAAAGACCTGAAGCCCCTGCTGGCCATTTCCGGCCTGGAGGACGCTGAAGCCACTGTCTTCCAGATAGGCGGCGAGGCTCGCACGGACCACGTCGTCATCATCGATGATCAGCAGCGTTGCACTGATTTTCTGCATGTGGGCGAACGGCGCCGATTTGGGGTGGTGCAGGGGCGTCTGCAAGGCTGACATCCAACTGCTGGAATACTCTGTAGTATCACTCTACTTGAGTTGTAGGCCAAGAACGCGGCCCAGGCAACCAGTCGAGCTACCTCGTAAGGCGCAGACGGTACTCCCATCCGCCAGGCGTTTCAAGCATACGTCGGTCGAGTTCGCTGCTCTTTACAGGGTAAATCACCGAGAGTTATAAAAACGCCAACCAGTACTACCTATTGGGAAGGATGCAGCATGCCTCACACGCCCACCAGCCACAGCGAAAAACGCGATTTCATCCGCATGCGCATCGACACCGAGGTCAGCCTGCTGCATGAGGGGCAGGTCATCGCGGCGATCTGCCTGGACCTTTCCAGCGGCGGCATGCAGGTGCAGGCGCCGCAGCAATTCAAGGTGGGTGACCCCCTGGAGGTGCGCATCGAATCCGATCACCCCGCACTCAAGGGGTTGCATGCCAGCACCGAAGTGGTGTGGATCGCCAATCAACCCGGCGGGCAGCAGAAATTTGGCCTGCGCATCCTGGCCATGCATTGAGCTGAAATGAAAACGGCGACCCGAAAGTCGCCGTTTTCATGCATGCCAGGATCAGAAGTCGTCTTCGACTTCGCCATCCTTGACCTTGAACTCGCGGTTCTGCAGGTAGGCATTGCGGATGAAGATGTACTTGTCTCCCTGGATCAGCTTCTCGGCCGACAGCAGGCTGGCGCGCGTGTCGACTACGTTGAGGGCGAAGATCGAATTACGCACCGGCACATCGTTGATGTATCGGTAGGGTTCGGTATAGGAGTCCGGGTACTTGGCCAGGCCGTCACGCACGGTGCTCGGGCCGAGTAGCGGGATCACGACGTATGGACCGCTGGGCACGCCCCAGTGACCGAGGGTCTGGCCGAAGTCTTCGTCGTTGCGCTGCAAGCCCATCTTGCTGCCGACATCGAAGAAGCCACCGATGCCGAACACCGTATTGACGATCAGCCGCGCCGTGTCGACGCCTGCCGCATGGGGCTTGAATTGCAGCACGTCGTTGGCCAGGTTGGTGACATCACCAACGTTGTTGAACATGTTGTGGATGCCATCCTGCAAGAACTGCGGGGTGACCCACTGGTAGCCCTTGGCCAACGGCTTGAGGCCATAGGTATCGATCGCATCGTTGAAACGGAAGATCGGGCGGTTGACCGCTTCCCAGGGATCTTCCTCGGTGGCGGCATGGGTGGCTGCCACGGGCGCCAGCAACAAGCTGGCGCAGACACAGGCCTGGGTGACTCGTTCGATCACACCGGCACCGATCCTACGCATAGATGTTTCTCCATCGAAATTCTCGGTCGCAAACGCCACGTGAGCGCTGCTGTACGGCGGCAGTATAGAGCCTTGTACGCTGATAAACAGCCTTACACATTTTTGCTCAATAATTTGTGAACAACTGTTGCCCGTCACGGCACGGTAACAATCGTCCAATAGCCTGCGGACTATTTCAGGGACGTTACCATGCTCGCTGCACCCGCCATTACCGCTGTGCTGTTCGGCCTGCGCGGTTGCCTGGTCCAGGCCACCGACGGCACCCCCCTGCCCGCCCCTGGCGCCCTCGAAGCCCTGGCCGGCCTGCGCCACGCCCAGGTGCCGTGCATCTGGCTGGACGATCTCGGCAGCCTGCAAAGCAGGCGCCTTGCCAGCGTTCTCCCCGCCTGGCTGCCGGGCCACTCGGTCAATGGTGTGCACTGGCCGGCGCCAAACGCCTGCTGGCAGGCCTTGATGAGCCTGGGCAGCGAACGTCTGGAAGGTTGCGTGCTGGTCAGCGGTGAGCCAAAGCTGCTGCAATCGGGGCTCAACGCCGGCTTGTGGACGGTGGGCCTGGCGGCCTGCAGCCCCTCGTGCGACGCCTCCACCAGGCAATGGCAGGCCATGACCCAGCAAGAGCAGGACCTGGCGCGTGGCAAGGCCACTCTGGGGTTGTTCAGCCTGGGGGTACATTCGGTGATCGACCACCTCGATGAACTGGACGCCTGCCTTGCCGACATCGCCCTGCGTTGCAGCAAGGGCGAAAAACCCTGACACAGCGCCATTGATGTCGATCATGCAAAGCGCCAGCGAGTGGATTACGCTAGGAGACAGGCGAGAACCTTTGCCGCTTCGCTGAGGTCCATGCCTTGCCAAGCCATTGATGGAGAACAGCCAATGCCTGCCCGCGAATTGCAAGAGCGCTTGAACAGCCTGCGCGAGCAACTGGACCGCAACATACCGCTTACGGATGAAGAACTGGCCGCCTTGCACGAAGAGGCCAGGCAGATCGAAGCGCAGTTGAAGCTCGAGGAAGCCACGCCGGACAACAACGTGGTTGACGGGGTGAACCTGGCGATCGAACGTTTCGAGGCCGATCACCCGGACTTGACCGCGACACTGCGCAGCATCGCCAACTCGCTGCACAGTATGGGGATCTGAAACATCTGGGGCCGCTTTGCGGCCCCGATTACATGCAAATTACTGCCGGACCAGCCGCCGGTTCGCCGGGCTGATCGCTCCGGTGCTGCGGTACGGGTTGATATCCAGCCCGCCGCGGCGTACGTACCGCGCATACACCGTCAGGTGCTCAGGCTGCAGCAGGTTCTTCAAGTCCAGGTAAATCCGCTCCACGCACTGCTCATGGAAGTCGGCATGCTGGCGAAAGCTGATCAGGTAGGTCAGCAGGCTGGCATGGTCAAGCGCCCTGCCCTTGTACTCGACCACCACGCTACCCCAGTCCGGCTGGCCGGTCACCGGGCAATTGGATTTGAGCAGGTGGCTGTGCACGGTCTCTTCGACGATGCGCTCCGGGTGGCAGCTCAACAGCTCCGGTTGCGGCTGCTCGTAGTTGTCGATCGCCACATCCAGCGCATCGATGCACTGCCCAGGCAACGCGACCACGCCTTGGGCCTCCACTTCTGCCAAGGTCCGCACCTGCACATCGACGGGTTTGCCAGCGGCCGCCGAAAGGTCTTTGACCAGGCACGCCTGGAGCTCGCCGATCGAGGCAAACACGGTCTGATTCAACGAGTTGAGGTAGAGCTTGAACGACTTCGACTCGATGATGTTCGGCGAATCGGCCGGAATGGCGAACTCGCCGATGGCCACCACCGGTTTGCCCGAGGGCAGCAGCCACGACAGCTCGAAGCAGTTCCAGTAGTCCACGCCCTGCCACGGCAAAGTCTGGGCAGTCACACCCAGCTCAGCCCACTTGGCCGTGCGCGGGATCGGGAACAGCAGCGAGGGCGTGTAGGTGGCGATGTATTCGCTGGACTTGCCCAGCGGAGAGTGTTCGGCGGCGGGATGCATGGAAACTGACCTGGAGGTTCGAAATTGCCCCTAGTCTACCGGTTTTGCACCCCGCCTTGGAGTGCCAGTCACTCGATGGTCAGCTCACCGACCATACCGGCCTGGTAATGCCCGGGCACGTTGCAGGCGAATTCGATCGGCGCCGACTTCCGGAACGTCCAGGTCAGCTCGGCGCGCTGGCCAGGCTGCAGCAGCACGGTATTGCCGCCGTCGTGGCCGTGGGCACCGTGGTCCATCGGCTTGGCGGGTGCGTGGCCCATCTGCGAATGGTCCATGCCCTCATGCTGCATGGCAGCGTTGTACATCTTGCCCTGCATGGCGATCATTTCCTTCTGGTGTTCGGCATGCATGGCCTTGTCACCGAGGTTGAACTCATGGGGCAGCTTGCCTTCGTTGATCAGCACGAAGCGCACGGTCTCACCGGCTTTGACGTGCAGGTTCTTGGGCTCGAAGGCGATGTCCTTGAGCACCACTTCGACGGTGCGGGTGGCCTTGGCCGCCGGAGCGGGCTCGCCGAAAGCGAAGGCTTTCGCCTCGCCAGCCAGGGTGGGCAGGCTGGCCAGGGCCAACGCAGCGGCGACGAACAGGTGCTTCATGATGACTCCGAAAGATCACGGCGGGATGAGACCACTCTAGAAGGGCACGGCTGGCGGTTAGCTGACGGGGAGATTACAACTTTGTCAGCTTGGCCGAGGCACAAGTTAGTCACGTATCATTTCTGCCATTACATCCCCCCTGTGGGAGCGGGTTTACCCGCGAATGCTGTAGTGAACGCACCGACGCATTCGCGGGTAAACCCGCTCCCACAAGGAACCGCGTCAACCCTCTGATTGTGGATTGAGCATGAAACTGCTGATCGTCGAAGACCAGGCCCGCACCGGCCAGTACCTGAGCCAGGGCTTGAGCGAAGCCGGGTTTGCCACCGAACTGGCCACCGACGGCGAAACCGGCCAGTACCTGGCCCTGACAGGCGACCACGACCTGCTGATTCTCGACGTGATGCTGCCCGGGCGTGACGGCTGGCAGATTCTGCAAGCGGTGCGCTCTGCCGGGCTGGACACTCCGGTGCTGTTCCTTACCGCCCGCGACGCCGTCGAAGATCGCGTGCACGGCCTTGAATTGGGCGCCGATGACTATCTGGTCAAGCCCTTCGCCTTCTCTGAGCTGCTGGCCCGGGTACGCAGCCTGCTGCGCCGGGGCGCCAGCCCCAGCCAGGACACTACCCTGGGCCTGGCCGACCTGCGCCTGGACCTGATCCGCCGCCGCGCCGAACGGGCGGGCACACGCATCGACCTGACCGCCAAGGAGTTCGCCTTGCTCGAACTGCTGCTGCGCCGCCAGGGTGAGGTGCTGCCCAAATCGCTGATTGCCTCGCAAGTGTGGGACATGAATTTCGACAGCGACACCAACGTGATCGAAGTGGCGGTCCGCCGCCTGCGCCTGAAGATCGACGACCCGCACCCGAACAAGCTGATCCATACCGTGCGCGGCATGGGCTACGTGCTCGAAGAGCGTCACGACTGATGCGCAGGCTTTCCCTCGGCACGCGCCTGGCGCTGCTGTTTGCCGCCTGTACCGCCGCCGTGTCGCTGGGCGCTGGGCTGCTGTTCAACCGCGCCAGCGAGCAGCATTTCATCGAACTGGACCAGCAACTGCTGGAGTCGCGCCTTTCTCTGTTTCGCAGCCAGCTCGCTGGCCTGCAGGGGCCTGGTGAATTGCAAGGCCGCCTGCCTGCCCTGCGCAACGAGCTGAGCCATCAGGCAGACCTGGCGCTGCGCATCGCTGGCCGCGACGGTGCGACCTGGTTCGCCAGCCGTGACAGCCTGCCCAGCACGCCGTCAACGCCGGGGCTTACGACCCTTCACGCCGACGGCATCGATTATCGAAGCCTGTCTGTGCCGCCGGACGCTCAGACGCCTGCGCAACTGACGCTGTTTCTCGACATCACCCATCACCAGCACTTCTTGCAGGGCATGCAGCGCCTGATCTGGCTCACCGTCGGGCTGTCGGCGCTGGCCACCGCCCTGCTCGGTGCCTGGGCCGCACGCAGTGGCTTGCGCCCCTTGCGCCAGATGGGCCGGGTAGCCGCCAGCGTGTCGGCGCGCTCATTGACCACGCGCCTGCCGGTGGCGCAGATGCCCGAGGAGCTCGCGGAACTGGCCACGACCGTCAACGCCATGCTCCAGCGCCTGGACGACGCCTTCCAGCGCCTGTCGGCGTTCTCCGCCGACATCGCCCACGAGTTGCGCACGCCGCTGTCCAACCTGCTGACCCACACCCAGGTCACCCTCACCCGCCCGCGCAGCCTGGAGGAGTACCGCGAGGCACTGCATGGCAACCTCGAGGAACTGCAGTGGATGGCGCAGATGATCAACGACATGCTGTTCCTCGCCAAGGCCGACCACGGCTTGTTGGTGCCTGGGCAAACAGCCCTGGCCCTGCACGATGACGTGGACGCATTGCTGGAGTACTACGCACCGCTGGCCGAGGACAATGACGTGCAGCTGCTGCGCGAAGGCGAGGCGGTACTGCAGGGGGACCGGCCCATGCTGCGCCGGGCGCTGTCGAACCTCCTCGACAATGCCTTGCGCTTCACACCCAGGGGCGGGCAGGTACGGGTAACCTTGGGGCCGGGTTTGCGAATCTGCGTGGCCAATACCGGGGTAGCAATCGAAGCGGCGGCGTTGCCGCGCCTGTTTGATCGGTTTTACCGGGTGGACCCGGCGCGGCGGGAAGGCAGCAGCGAACATGCGGGGTTGGGGTTGGCGATCACCCGTTCGATCGTGCAGGCCCATGGCGGCAGCATTTCGGTGCAGAGCCAGGGGGGCTGGACACGCTTTGTGATCGAATTACCTGAAACCAGGTGAAAGCGGGGCTGCTTTGCAGCCCCGCAGCTCAGGCAGACATCAAACTGCCAGGCCTATCGCCGGCTGTACCTGCGACGCCCGGTAAGCAGGATAGATGGTCGCCAGGAAGCTCATTACCAACCCGGCAGCACAGATCATCAGCACATCCCCGCCCTGCAGCTCGGACGGCAAGCTGCTGACGAAGTAAACATCCGAGGTGAAGATGTGCTGCCCGCTCACCCGCTCCAGCCAGCCGACGATCTGGCTGACATTGAGCGCTGCAAGTACCCCGAACACACCGCCGATCAGGGTGCCGACAATGCCGATCAAGCTGCCCTGGACCATGAACGTGCCCATGATCTGTGCCGGCGTGGCACCCAGGGTGCGCAGAATGGCGATGTCCGGCCCCTTGTCGTTCACCACCATCACCAGGGTGGCGATGATGTTGAATGCGGCCACCGCGATGATCATCAGCAGCAACAGGCCGATCATGGTCTTTTCCATCTTCATCGCGCTGAACAGGCTGCCCTGGGTGTGCGACCAGTCGTCGGCACGGTAGCGATCGCCCAGGCTGGCAGCGATCGCCTTGGACACCTGTGGCGCGGCATACAGGTCATGCAGCTTCAGGCGCACACCCTGGACCTGGCCCGGCGCCCAGCGCTGCATTTCACCGGCATCGGCCACGTGCATGTAGGCCTGCGAGCCGTCCAGTTCGGCACCGACCTTGAAGATGCCGACCACGGTCAGGCGCTGCATGCGCGGGGTGATGCCCCCTGGCTCCTTGCTGATTTCCGGCACGATCAGGGTCAGCTTGTCGCCCGTGTTGAGGCGGAAGCGCCGTGCGGTCAGTTCACCGATGACCACACCGTACTCACCCGGCTGCAGGTCCTGCAGGCGACCCTGGACGATGTGCTGGCCGACGATCGAAACCTTGCCTTCCTCGGCCGGGTCGATGCCGCTGACCTGGATCGGCTGCATCGCGCCCTTGTAGGAAAGCATGCCTTCCATCTCGGTGATCGGCGCTGCGGCCATCACCGCCGGGTTCTGCAGCGCAGCGTCGGCCGCCTTGTGCCAGTCGTCCAACGGTTGCACACCAAGGATCGAGGCATGCGGCACCAGGCCGAGAATGCGCGAGCTCATTTCACGCTGGAAGCCGTTCATCACCGACAGCACCACGATCATCGCCAGCACGCCCAGCGACAGGCCGATCATCGAGGTCATCGAGATGAACGAGATGAAGTGGTTGCGGCGCTTGGCCCGGGTATAGCGTGCGCCGATGAAGATGGGCAAGGGTCTGAACATGTAGGAAACACCCAATTAAAACGGGAAAACGGGGCAGCGCTGCCACCCCGTGCACTCGGTCAGATCGCCACCAGGTGGCCGTCGTCGAGCTTCAGCACGCGGTCCATCTGGCGCGCCAGGTTGAGGTCGTGAGTCACCACCAGGAAGGCGGTACGCGACGCACTGGACAGCTCCTGCATCAGTTCCTGGATGCCTTGGGCGGTGTGATGGTCGAGGTTGCCGGTCGGCTCGTCGAGCATCACCAGGCCCGGGCGGTTGACCAGGGCGCGGGCGATCGCCACGCGCTGGCGCTCGCCACCGGACAGCTCGGCCGGCTTGTGGTGCAGGCGATGGCCCAGGCCGACCCGCTTGAGCAACGCCTCGGCACGCTCACGGGCTTCCGGGATGGCAGTGCGGCCGATCAGCAGCGGCATGCACACGTTCTCCATGGCGGTGAACTCTGGCAACAGGTGGTGGAACTGGTAGACGAAACCCAGCTCGCGGTTGCGCAGCAGGCCGCGGGCGCGCTCGCCAAGGGCCGACAGCTCTTCGCCGGCCAGCCATACGCTGCCCTGGGTCGGCCGGTCGAGGCCACCTAGCAGGTTGAGCAAGGTGCTCTTGCCCGAGCCCGAGCTGCCGACGATGGCCACACGCTCACCAGCGTGCAGCTCCAGGTTGAGCCCGGACAGCACCTGCACCGACTCCGGGCCCTCGTCGTAGGACTTGCCCAGGTTGCGGCAACTCAGAACGGCTTTATCACTCATGCGCGACTCACTCATAACGTAGCGCCTCTGCAGGCTGGGTGCGGGCCGCACGCCAGGCCGGGTACAGGGTGGCGAAGAAACTCAGGACCAGCGCCGCACCACAGACCATGTAAACGTCCTGGGCCTGGATCTGCGACGGCAGGTAATCGATGAAGTAGACGTCGGCGTTGAGGAACTTGTGCCCGATCAGTTTCTCGATGCCGGCGATCACCGCGCTGACATTCAGCGCAGCGACGATCCCGACCACGGCGCCGATCAGGGTGCCGATCACCCCGATCACCGTGCCCTGAACCATGAAGATCAGCATGATTTGCCCGGGCGTGGCACCCAGGGTACGCAAGATGGCAATATCGCCGCGCTTGTCGTTGACCACCATCACCAGGGTGGAAATGATGTTGAACGCCGCCACCGCGACGATCAGCAGCAACAGCAGGCCGATCATGGCCTTTTCCATGCGGATCGCCTGGTACAGGTTGCCGTGGGTGCGGGTCCAGTCGCGGCTGTAGTATTCCTGGTCACCGAGCTGCTGGGCGATGCTCCAGGCCTCTCGCGGCGCCTGGAACAGGTCGTCGAACTTCAGGCGCAGGCCCTGTACCTGGTCCGGCTTCCAGCGGTGCAGGCGGGACAGGTCGGTGATGTGGGTCAGGCCCAGGTAGCCGTCGATCTCGCCAGCGCCAACGTGGAAGGTGCCGACCACGGTGAAGCGCTTCATGCGCGGGAACATCCCGGCCGGGGTCACGCTGACCTCGGGAGCGACGAAGGTCAGCTTGTCGCCGATGGCGACGCCCAGCTTGGCTGCGGCCTTGTCGCCGATCATGATGCCCCACTCCCCGGCCGCCAGCTTGTCGAGGCTGCCTTGCTGGATGAAGTTGTCGATGATCGACACCTCGCGCTCGCGCGCCGGGTCGATGCCATTGAGCAACACCTTCTGCACCTTGCCATCATGGGTCAGCAGGCCCTGCATCTGCGTGTACGGAGCAACCGCCAGCACGTGCGGATTCTGCTTTACTTGTTGGGCAAGGGCAGACCAGTCGTTGATCGGCTGGCCACTCTCCAGCGTGGCGTGGGGGATCATCCCCAACACGCGGGTACGCATCTCGTGGTCGAAACCGTTCATGACCGAGAGCACCACGATCATCACCACCACGCCCAGGGCGAGGCCGATCATCGAGGTCAGGGAAATGAACGAGACGAAGTGATTACGGCGCTTGGCACGGGTGTAACGCGTACCGATGAATGCGAAAAGAGGTCTGAACATGTCGGGGCTTGTTCGGATGAAAGGGAACGTCCTTGTGGCGAGGCGCCTACGGCGGCTTTACACTCGGACCACCGCCGCAACCATGGGTTCGCCATGACGACATTAGACGAAGAAGATCGCCGCGAATACTACCGCATCGAAGATCGGATCGCACTGGAAATCAGCCCCCTCAGCGCGGCCGAAGCCCTTGAAGCAGAACTGTTGGAGGATGATTCGCCGCTGTTCAACCTGCTCAGCGAATTACACCTGTCCGACTTCGAGTCGCAGCACCTGCTGCGCCAGCTGAGCGAGAAGGACCGCACCCTCGCAGCATTCCTGCGGGCGCAGAACAAACGCCTCGACCTGCTCAGCGCCGTTGTCGCGCAAACCCTGCTCGGCGAAATCGGCCAACCACAACGGGTGATCATCTCCGAAGGGGGCATCGAGTTCGCGCAACCGCGGCAGATCGCCCCCGGCACCCGGGTGAAAGTGAAGATGGTGCTGATGCCACGCGCCCACGGCCTGCTGCTGCGCGGCAAGGTCACCCACTGCGACCGGCGCCCGGACGGCGATTTCGAGGTGGGCACGGAATTCACCGACATGACCGATGCCCAACGGCAACTGCTGGCCCGCTACATCCTGCAACGCCAACAGCAGCAACGGCGCCAGCAACTGGAACAAGACGGCCCCGCCTCCTGAGCCCTATCCCCCTGATTTGAAGGAACGAACGTGACCCTGATCTATGGCCACCGCGGCGCCAAGGGCGAAGCCCCCGAAAATACCCTGAAGAGTTTTCAGCAGTGCCTGTCACACGGCGTGACCCGCTGCGAACTGGACCTGCACCTGTCGGCCGACAACGAACTGATGGTCATCCACGACCCTACCCTCAAGCGCACCACCGGCCGGCGCGGCAAGGTGGTCGAGCACCCGGCTGCCGAGCTGGTCATGATCGATGCGCGCAAGGGCGGCCCGGGCCACGTGCAGCCCTGCCCCATCCCGAAACTTGAGGAACTGTTCGAGAAGTGTCCGTTCGAGCACTGGCAGCTGGAGGTCAAGAGCGCCTCGCGCACCCGCGCCGCCACCACCGTGCTGGCGATCCGCGAACTGGCGCAGCAATACGGCCTGCTGGACAAGGTGACCATCACCTCGAGCTCACGGGAAGTACTGGGCGCGGCCCAGGAGCTGGTACCGGATGTGAAACGCGGGCTGGTAGCCGAGTACGCCTGGCTCGACCCGTTGAAGGTCGCGCAGAATTATGGCTGCGAGCTGCTGGCGTTGAACTGGACGCTGTGCACCCCAGAGCGCCTGCTCAAGGCACAGGGTCAGGGCTTGCATGTGTCGGTGTGGACGGTCAACGAACCGGCACTGATGCGCCGGCTCGCTGATTTTGGCGTGGACAGCCTGATTACAGACTTTCCCGGTTTGGCCAAGACCACCCTCGGGTAGGGCTGAAATCGGTCTCCCCGACCGGCTCAGGCCACCGGCCGGAGCCGGTTAAAAAAGCCGGTTCAGGCCGTCGTAGGCAGCTACCCGATAGGCTTCGGCCATGGTCGGGTAGTTGAACGTGGTGTTGACGAAGTACTTCAGATTGTTCTGCTCGCCTGGCTGGTTCATGATCGCCTGGCCGATGTGAACGATTTCCGAAGCCTGGTAGCCGAAGCAGTGCACGCCGAGGATTTCCAGGGTTTCGCGGTGGAACAGGATCTTCAGCATGCCTTGCGGCTCGCCGGCGATCTGCGCGCGCGCCATGCTCTTGAAGAACGCCTTGCCCACTTCGTATGGCACCTTGGCCTGGGTCAGCTCCTGCTCGTTCTTGCCGATCGAGCTGATCTCCGGGATGGTGTAGATGCCGGTCGGCACGTCATTGACGAAGCGCCAGCTGCCGTTATCGACGATGCTGCCAGAAGCCGAACGGCCCTGGTCATGGGCAGCACTGGCCAGGCTTGGCCAGCCGATCACATCACCGGCGCCATAGACGTTCGGCACGCTGGTGCGGTAGGCCTCGTCGACCTCGATCTGGCCACGGCTGTTGACCTTGATGCCGATGTTTTCCAGGCCCAGCTTGTCGGTGTTGCCGGTACGGCCGTTGCACCACAGCAAGGCGTCGGCCTTGATCTTCTTGCCCGACTTCAGGTGCAGGATGACGCCGTTGTCCAGGCCCTCGACCCGCTCGTACTCCTCGTTGTGGCGCACGGTGATGTTGTTGTTGCTGAAGTGGTAGCTCAGCGCCTGGGAAATTTCCGAATCGAGGAAGCTCAGCAGCTGACCGCGGTTGTCGACCAACTCGACCAGCACGCCCAGGCCGCTGAAGATCGAGGCGTACTCGCAACCGATCACGCCGGCGCCGTAGACGATCAGCTTGCGCGGGGTGTGGCTCAGGCTGAGGATGGTGTCGCTGTCATAGACGCGCGGGTGGTGGAAGTCGATGTCGGCCGGGCGGTACGGGCGCGAGCCGGTGGCAATGATGATGTGCTTGGCGTTGAGCTTCTCGACCACGCCATTCGGGCACACCACTTCGACGGTCTGCTCGTCGGCGAAGCTGCCAGTACCGAAGAACAGATCAACGCGATTACGGGCATAGTAGCCGGTACGCGACGCAACCTGCTTGGCAATGACCTTCTCGGCGCTCTTGAGTACGTCCGGGAACGAGAACCAGCGCGGCTCACCGATGGCACGGAACATCGGGTTGGTGTTGAACTGCATGATCTGCCGCACCGAGTGACGCAGCGCCTTGGACGGGATGGTGCCCAGGTGGGTGCAGTTGCCGCCGACCTGACGGCGGCTGTCGACCATTGCCACCTTGCGCCCCGCTTTGGCGGCGTTCATTGCCGCGCCTTCACCGGCCGGGCCGGAACCCAGCACCACTACGTCGTAGTTGTAGACAGCCATGCGTACTCCTTCAGAACTGGCCCGGGGTTACGGTTACCCGCGGGGCTCGATCATGCCGCCGGGGCGTCATGAGAAAATTCGGGTGCAGTCTAATCAAGCGTGAACGCCGCGCACATTAACCCTTGGTCGCGTCGTAGGCCAATTTTGCCTGCACTACATGTCATTCACCGATCCCTGGCGGCGATCATCCCTGGCAACGCTTTCAATCGCCTTTCACCGCCTGCTCGAATGCAGGGGTCGCTCGGGAGACGAAGCCACCGTCTGCCCGAGTCACCAAAACCGCAGCCAGATCATGGGCCAGGGCAAAATCCCAGCCGCGCTCTGGCCCCAGGATCAGCAACAGGGTCGAATAGCCATCGGCCTGCAGCGCCGAGGCATCGAGCACGGTGACCGCGGCCAGGTCGTGGTCGACCGGGCGCCCCAGGCGTGCGTCGAACGTGTGTGAATAGCGCCGGCCATTCTCCTCGAAATAGTGGCGATAGTCACCCGAGGTCGACACCCCCAGGCCATTGACCGGGATGATCTGGCGGGCGATCTGCCGGTCTTCGCGCGGCAATTCAAGGGCGATGCGCCAGGGGCTGCCGTCGGGCTTGCGGCCCACGGCCTTGAGCTCACCGGTGGCTTCGGCGATGAAACTGGCCACGCCCATGGCGCGCAGGCGCTCGGCGATCAGGTCGACGGCGTGGCCAGCAGCGATGCTGTTGAAATCCAGTTGCACCGCAGCGTCCTTGCACAGTGCCTGGCCGTCGATGCGCAGGTGGTGGTAACCGACGCGCTGGCGGGCCTGGGCCAGGGCCAGCGGATCGGGCACCTGCTCCTGGCGGGCTTGCGGGCCGAACCCCCAGAGGTCGAGCAATGGCTCGACGGTGAGGTCGAAAGCGCCATCACTCTGTTCGGCCAGGTGCTGGCCGAATGCGGCCAGCTCAAGCATGTCGGGCGGCAAAGCCATGCACTGGTTGGCGGGCAGCAGGTTGAACTGGCTGACGGTGGAGTCGCCGCGGTAGGTCGAGTAATGCTGGTCGATGTCGTTGAGGATGGTCTCGACCGCCGCCTGGACCTGGGCCGGTGCCGGGCCGCCGGGTTCGCGGACGTACTGGATGCTGTAGCTGCTGCCCATGGTCGGGCCGCCCAGGCGTTCCAGGGTCGGGCCTTGGTTGCAGGCGGTGAGGAGCATCAACAGGATTGAGAGAAGTGCACGCAATATCGAGATCTCGATTGTCTGTACCTACCTCTTCGCGGGCTTGCCCGCTCCCACAGGGATATCACAAGCCTTGAAAGCAGTGATATCCCTGTGGGAGCGGGCAAGCCCGCGAAGAGGCCGGCACAGGCAACAACAATTGCCAGGCAAAAAAAACGGGAACCCGAAGGTTCCCGTTTTTTCATGCGCTTACAAGCGAATCAGCGTGGAAACGCTGGCGGGTTCACACCCGACATCTCTTCCATCACGCGAACGACCTGGCAGCTGTAACCGAATTCGTTGTCGTACCAGACGTACAGGACAACGCGGTTGTCGTTGGCGATGGTCGCCTCGGCATCCACCACACCGGCGTGGCGCGATCCGACGAAGTCGGTCGAAACCACTTCTTGCGAGCTGACGTAGTCGATCTGCTTGTGCAGTTCCGAGTGCATGGCGGTCTGGCGCAGGTACTCGTTGATTTCGTCGCGGGTGGTCGGCTTCTCAAGGTTCAGGTTGAGAATGGCCATCGAAACGTTCGGCGTCGGAACGCGGATGGCGTTGCCGGTCAGCTTGCCCTTCAGCACTGGCAGCGCCTTGGCGGCAGCGGTGGCGGCGCCGGTTTCGGTGATGACCATGTTCAGCGGCGCGGCACGGCCACGGCGGCTGCCCTTGTGGAAGTTGTCGATCAGGTTCTGGTCGTTGGTGAACGAGTGAACGGTTTCGACGTGGCCGTTGACGATGCCGTACTGGTCATTGATGGCCTTGAGCACCGGCACGATGGCGTTGGTGGTGCACGAAGCTGCCGAGATGATCTTGTCATCGGCAGTGATGTCGCCGTGGTTGATGCCATGCACGATGTTCTTCAGCGCGCCCTTGCCCGGCGCAGTGAGGATCACGCGGGCAGCGCCCGGGCAGGCCAGGTGCTGGCCCAGGCCATCGGCGTCACGCCATACACCGGTGTTGTCGACGATCAGCGCATTGTTGATGCCGTACTGGGTGTAGTCGACTTCGCTCGGGCTCTTGGCGTAGATGACCTGGATCAGGTTGCCGTTGGCAGTGATGGTGTTGTTGGCTTCATCGATGGTGATGGTGCCATCGAACGGGCCATGCACCGAGTCACGGCGCAGCAGGCTGGCACGCTTGACCAGGTCGTTCTCGGCGCCTTTGCGCACGACAATGGCACGCAGACGCAGGCCGTCGCCGCCACCGGTCTTCTCGATCAGGATGCGCGCCAGCAGGCGGCCGATGCGACCGAAGCCGTACAGGACGACGTCGGTACCCTTGCGGGCCGAAGCGTTCTGTTGGCCAACCACGTCGGCCAGCTCTTCACGGACGAACTGCTCGGCAGTGCGGCCGTTGCCCTCCTGCTTGAACTTGTTGGCCAGCTTGCCCAGGTCGACCGAAGCGGCGCCCAGTTTCAGCTCGCTCATGGCCTTGAGCAGGGGGAATGTCTCGTGTACGGACAGTTCGGTCTCGTCGGTCTGACGGTGACGCGCAAAGCGGTGGGCTTTGAGGATCGAGATAACCGAACGGTTGATCAGGCTGCGGCCATAAATCGAGCTCACCACATTGTTGTTGCGGTAGAGCTGACCGATAAGCGGGATCATCGCTTCAGCCAGCGCTTCACGATCGATCCACTCACCAAGACACTGGTCGGGCTTCTGAGTCACGGGAACCTTCCACATGTAGGGACAGAAAAAAGGGGCTACATTATGACGCCCCAGCGCGTAACCGGCAATGAGCGCCTGTCGCCGATGGCAAAGCCTGCTGTTCATGGCCTGTGAAGCCTGACAGCAGGCACCGTCACCGGTACAATCGATCTCTTTGCCGCAACGCTTGGAGTGCAATCTCCCGTGTCAGTTCTGCGCCTTCCGCAAATGTCGGCCACGGCCGGCAAACAAACCTGGGGCAACCTGCCCGGGGCCGCCCTCAGCCTGGCCATCGCCGAGGCCGCCAGCAGCGCGGGTCGCTTCACCCTGCTGCTGACCGCCGACAGCCAGGCAGCCGATCGTCTGGAACAGGAACTTCGCTTCTTTGCCCCGGACCTGCCGGTGCTGCCGTTCCCCGATTGGGAAACCCTGCCCTACGACCTGTTCTCGCCGCACCAGGACATCATTTCCCAGCGTATCGCCAGCCTCTACCGGTTGCCCGAACTGAGCCACGGCATTCTGGTGGTGCCGATCACCACCGCCCTGCACCGCCTGGCCCCCACGCGCTTCCTGCTGGGCAGCAGCCTGGTGCTCGACGTGGGCCAGACCATTGACGTCGAGCAGATGCGCACGCGCCTTGAGGCCACCGGCTACCGCTGCGTAGACACGGTCTACGAGCATGGTGAGTTCGCCGTGCGTGGCGCGCTGATCGACTTGTTCCCGATGGGTAGCAAACTGCCTTATCGCATCGACCTGTTCGATGACGAGATCGAGACCCTGCGCACCTTCGACCCGGAAACCCAGCGCTCGATCGACAAGGTCGACTCGATCCGCCTGCTGCCGGCGCGCGAGTTCCCCATGCAGAAGGAAGAGGTGACCCGCTTCAAGGCGCGTTTCCGTGAGCGTTTCGATGTCGACTTCCGCCGCAGCGCGATCTTCCAGGACCTGGCCAGCGGCATCATCCCCGCCGGCATCGAGTACTACCTGCCGCTGTTCTTCGAAGAAACCTCGACCCTGTTCGACTACCTCCCCGCCGACACCCAGGTGTTCTCGCTGCCAGGCGTCGAGCAGGCTGCCGAGCACTTCTGGAGCGACGTGCGCGGGCGCTATGAAGAACGCCGCGGCGACCTGACCCGCCCGCTGCTGCCGCCAGCCGAGCTGTTCCTGCCGGTGGAAGACTGCTTCGCCCAACTCAAGCAGTGGCCACGGGTGGTGGTCAGCCCCGACGACATCGAAACCGGTGTCGGCCGCGAGCGCTTCCCTGCGCGCAGCCTGCCCAACCTTGCCATCGAAGCCAAGGCCAACCAGCCGCTGGCGGCGCTGGCCGAGTTCCTCGATCAGTTCAGCGGCCGCGTGCTGTTCACCGCCGAATCGGCGGGCCGCCGCGAGGTACTGCTGGAACTGCTCGAACGCCTCAAGCTGCGCCCACAGACGGTCGACAGCTGGGCCGACTTCATTACCGGCGGCGAACGCCTGGCGATCACCATCGCCCCGCTCGACGACGGCTTGCTGCTGGACGACCCGGCCGTCGCCCTGGTTGCCGAGAGCCCGCTGTTCGGCCAGCGCGTGATGCAGCGTCGGCGCCGTGAAAAACGCGGCGAGGCTGCCAACGACGCGGTGATCAAGAACCTCACCGAACTGCGCGAAGGCGCGCCGGTGGTGCATATCGACCATGGCGTGGGCCGCTACCTGGGCCTGGCCACCCTGGAGATCGACGGCCAGGCCGCCGAATTCCTCACCCTGGAATACGCCGAGGGCGCCAAGCTGTATGTGCCGGTGGCCAACCTGCACCTGATCGCCCGCTACACCGGCAGCGATGACGCCCTGGCGCCGCTGCACCGGCTGGGTTCCGAAGCCTGGCAGAAAGCCAAGCGCAAGGCCGCCGAACAGGTCCGCGACGTGGCGGCCGAGCTGCTCGACATCTATGCCCGCCGCGCGGCGCGCAAGGGCTATGCCTTCGCTGACCCCGCCGCTGACTACGCCACTTTCAGCGCAGGCTTCCCGTTCGAGGAAACCCCTGACCAGCAAGCAGCGATCGAGGCGGTGCGGCTCGACATGCTGGCGCCCAAGCCGATGGACCGCCTGGTGTGTGGCGACGTCGGCTTCGGCAAGACCGAAGTGGCCATGCGCGCCGCCTTCATTGCCGTGCACAGTGGCCGCCAGGTGGCGGTGCTGGTGCCCACCACCCTGCTCGCCCAGCAGCACTACAACAGCTTCCGCGACCGCTTTGCCGAATGGCCGGTGAAGGTCGAAGTGATGAGCCGCTTCAAGTCGGCCAAGGAAGTGGCCGCAGCGGCCGCCGACCTCGCCGAAGGCAAGATCGACATCCTCATCGGTACCCACAAGCTGCTGCAGGATGACGTGCGCTTCAAGGACCTGGGCCTGGCCATCATCGACGAGGAACACCGCTTCGGCGTGCGCCAGAAAGAGCAGCTCAAGGCCCTGCGCAGCGAAGTGGACATCCTCACCCTGACCGCCACACCGATCCCGCGTACGCTGAACATGGCGGTGGCGGGCATGCGCGACCTGTCGATCATCGCCACCCCGCCGGCGCGGCGCCTGTCGGTGCGTACCTTCGTCATGGAGCAGAACAAGAGCACGGTCAAAGAGGCGCTGCTGCGTGAACTGCTGCGCGGTGGCCAGGTGTACTACCTGCACAACGATGTGAAAACCATCGAAAAGTGCGCCGCCGAACTGGCCGAGCTGGTCCCGGAAGCGCGTATCGGCATCGGCCACGGGCAGATGCGCGAGCGCGAACTGGAACAGGTGATGAGCGACTTCTACCACAAGCGCTTCAACGTGCTGATCGCCTCGACCATCATCGAGACCGGTATCGACGTGCCCAGTGCCAACACCATCGTCATCGAGCGCGCCGACAAGTTCGGCCTGGCCCAGCTGCACCAGCTGCGTGGCCGGGTTGGCCGTAGCCACCACCAGGCCTACGCCTACCTGCTGACGCCGCAGCGCCAGAAGATCAGCGCCGACGCCGAAAAGCGCCTGGAAGCCATCGCCAACACCCAGGACCTCGGTGCCGGCTTCGTGCTGGCCACCAACGACCTGGAAATCCGCGGTGCCGGCGAGTTGCTTGGTGAAGGCCAGAGCGGGCAGATCCAGGCCGTGGGCTTCACCCTGTACATGGAAATGCTCGAACGTGCGGTCAAGGCGATCCGCAAAGGCACCCAGCCAAACCTCGAGCAGCCGCTGGGCGGCGGCCCGGAGATCAACCTGCGCCTGCCGGCGCTGATCCCCGAGGACTATTTGCCCGACGTGCACGCCCGCCTGATCCTCTACAAGCGCATCGCCTCGGCGGCCGACGAAGAGGGCTTGAAGGACTTGCAGGTTGAGATGATCGACCGCTTCGGCCTGCTGCCCGAGCCGACCAAGAACCTCATGCGCCTGACCCAGCTCAAGCTGCAGGCGGAAACCCTCGGCATCAAGAAAGTCGACGCCGGCCCCAATGGCGGCAAGCTCGAATTCGAGGCCGAGACCCCGGTCGACCCGCTGACCCTGATCAAGCTGATCCAGAGCCAGCCCAAACGCTACAAGTTCGAAGGCGCGACGCAGTTCCGTTTCCTGGTACCGATGGAACGCCCCGAAGAACGCTTCAACACCTTGGAGGCGCTGTTCGAGCGCCTGACCCCACAGCCTGCCTAAGGAAGATCCATGCGTGCCATCCGTTGCCTGACCCTGCTGTTCGCGCTGTTCGCGCCGGCCGCCTTTGCCGAAGGGATGTATCAGGTGGAAATGATTCTGGTGCGGCAGAATAGCGTGCCCGCCTTCACCAGCCCGTTCGCCCCGGAAGACTGGAGCGCCGGCGCCCCGCGCCTGGACAAGGGCGCCGAACGCCCACTGGCGCTGCAGGATGAGGCCACCCGCCTGCAAGCCACTGCCGACTACACCGTGTTGCTGCACAAGGCCTGGCAACAGCCGGTCAGCAGCGACACCAGCCGCATCGCCCTGAGCGCTGGCGCCGAGCAGTTCGGCCACTTCCCCATCGAGGGCAACCTGGGCATCACCGCCGGCCGCTTCATCGGCGTGGAGGCCAACTTCTGGGTCAACCAGCTGGACAGCAACGGCAACGTACTGCAAAGCGAGCAGTTCAAGCAGAGCAACAGCAACATGAAAGGCGGCCAACTGACGTTCCTTGATGGCGGCCACCTGGCCCTGTTGCTGAAGGTCACGCCCCCGGGCACGCCGAAGATGCCGGTGATGGACCCGGAGATGATGGAGCAGTGATGCAATGAGCCGCGACGCTCTCCAGCTGCTGCGCGAATACCCGAACTGGACCCAGTCGTTCACCGGCCCGGTCCTGCAGCGCGGCGAGCGTTACGCCCGGGAAGACCGGGTAGAGGTCGAACACTGCAGCGGCCCGATCATCGAAGCCACCTGTCGTGGCAGCGAAGGCAGCCGCTATCGGCTGAAGATCACCCTCACCGCCCTGGCTGGCCGCTGCCACGTACGCGGCCAGTGCAGTTGCCCAGTGGGGCAGAACTGCAAGCACTGCGCCGCCGTATTGCTCACCTTGAGCGAGCCGCAGGCAGCGGCAAAACACGCTGGCGACGCACTGCCAGCCAACCTGCAGCGCTGGCTGAAAGGCCTTGAGCAACCCGCCCCGGAAACCGCCGAAGCGCAAGATAAACGTGGACGCATGGTTTGCTACCAGCTCAGGCTGACCGAGGAGCCTGGCTGCGCCCTGCGGGTACGCAAAGGCATGCGCGAAGAGGAGGGCTTGCGCTACAGCCGCGTGCAGTCACTGTACGAATTCCTCTACGAACCACCGCGTTTCGTCAAAGAGGAAGATATCCGCATCCTGCGCCTGCTCTCGGCACTGAACCAGGCCGGTAGCCAGGATCGCGGCTACCAGCTCACAGGCCGCGAAGGCGGCGAACTGTTCCAGCGCGCACTGGATACCGGGCGCATGCTCTGTGACGAGAACAAACCGCTGCTGCGCGAGGGCCCGGCGCTTGCCGCCGAGTTCCGCTGGGTGCGACTGGATAACGGCCATTATCGCGGCATCTGGTATCACGGCGAAACACCGCTGAACTGCGTGATTGCACTACTGCCGCTTTACTACTTCGATTTTTCGAGCAGTGAAGCAGGCAAGCTCGAGCACAGCCTCGACCCTCACATTGCCCTGCAACTGACCATCGCTCCTGACGTTCCGGAACACCTCGTCGTGCCTCTCAGCCACAAGCTCAATGCCTTGAACCACCAGCTTCCTACGCCGACCACGCTGGACGAACAGCTCATCGATGACCTGCAGCCCAGGCCCCACCTGACCCTCGGCAGCCTCGAATTCAGCGCCTACACGCCCAAGACCGGGCGTATGCAACGGCAGATGCAGCACCGCGCCGCACTGGCGTTCGACTACGACGGCCTGCGCGCCAGTGGCAATGACGACAAGCCGTTGACCCGCCTGGTCGACGCCACCTGTCAGCGCATCCGCCGCCAGCCCCAGGCCGAGCAGGCGCAGCGCAAGGTGCTGCGCGATTTCGGCTTCAAACCCGCCACCCGGCAGAGCAAGGCCCTGCCCGACAGTGCTGGCGAGATGCTCCAGCTGCCCGACGACGAGGCCTGGCTGCGCTTTGCCCGCGATGGCCTGCCACGCTTGCGCGAGGCTGGCTGGGACATCGAAATCCACCGTGACTTCGCCTTCAACCTGCAGGACGTGGACGACTGGTACGCCACTATCGAGGAAGCGCCGGGGCATGAATGGTTCGACCTGGAGCTGGGCATCGTGGTCGAAGGCCAGCGTCACAGCCTGCTGCCGATCGTGCTGCAACTGTTGCGCAGCAACCCCGAGCTGCTGCGCCCCAGTGAACTGGCGCGGCGCAGCGACGATGAGCATTTGTTGATCGACCTCAATCGCGGCCGCCTGGATAGCCCGGCGCTGCGCGTTGCCCTTCCCTATGGCCGCATCAAGGCAGTGATGGGCACGCTCGGCGAACTGTACCTGCACGAGGACGCGGTCGGCCCTACCCTGCGCATGGACCGTGCCGACGCCGCGCGGCTGAATGACATCGAACACCTGCCACTGCACTGGGAAGGCGGCGCCCATGTGCGCGACCTTGGCCGGCGCCTGCGCGACGCCCGCGAGCTGCAGGTCGAAGTGCCGAGCGGGCTCAACGCCACCCTGCGGCCTTACCAGCAGCAAGGCCTGAACTGGCTGCAGGCCCTGCGCGAAATGGGCACCGGCGGCATCCTTGGCGACGACATGGGCCTGGGCAAGACCCTGCAGGCCCTGGCTCATCTGCTGCTGGAAAAACAGTCCGGGCGCCTGACCGCCCCGGCCCTGGCGGTGATGCCAACCAGCCTGGTGCCCAACTGGCTCGATGAAGCGCAACGCTTCGCTCCCGGCCTGCGCGTGCTGGCCCTGCATGGCCCCGGCCGCAGCAAGCATTTCGCCAAGCTGCACGAATACGACCTGGTACTGAGCACCTACGCCCTGCTGCCTCGCGACCTGGAACACCTGCGCGCGCAAGCCTGGCATGTGCTGGTGCTGGACGAGGCACAGAACATCAAGAGCAGCACCAGCAAAGCCGCCCAGGCCGTCGGCGAACTGCAGGCCAACCAGCGCCTGTGCCTGACCGGCACGCCAATGGAGAACAACCTGGGCGAGCTGTGGTCGATCTTCCACTTCCTCATGCCCGGCTGGCTGGGAGACGTGAAACGCTTCAACCAGGATTACCGCACCCCTATCGAGCGCCACGGCGACGCCGAGCGCCTGGCCCACCTGGTCAGCCGGGTGCGCCCGTTCCTGCTGCGGCGCACCAAGGAACAGGTGGCCACCGAGCTGCCGGCGAAAACCGAAATGGTCCACTGGGTCGAACTCAGTGACGCCCAGCGCGACACCTACGAGGCGGTGCGCGTGGCCATGGACAAGAAGGTCCGCGACGAAATCACCCGCAATGGCGCGGCGCGCAGCCAGATCGTGATCCTCGACGCCCTGCTCAAGCTGCGCCAGGTGTGCTGCGACCTGCGCCTGGTCAAAGGGGTCGAGACCAAAGGCAACCAGGCCGACAAGGGCAAGCTCGGCGCGCTACTGGAGATGCTCGAAGAGCTGCTCAGCGAGGGGCGCCGTGTCCTGCTGTTCTCGCAGTTCACCTCAATGCTGGCGCTGATCGAGCAGGAGCTGGAAAAGCGCAAGATCCGCTATAGCCTGCTCACCGGCGACACCCGCGACCGACGCACCCCGGTGCAGCAGTTCCAGCAGGGCGACAGCGAAGTGTTCCTGATAAGCCTCAAGGCCGGAGGGGTGGGGCTGAACCTCACCGCTGCGGACACCGTAATCCACTTCGACCCGTGGTGGAACCCGGCCAGCGAGAACCAGGCGACCGACCGTGCCTACCGGATCGGCCAGGACAAGCCGGTGTTCGTGTTCAAACTGATTACCCGGGGGACGGTGGAAGAAAAGATCCAGGCGCTGCAGCAGGAGAAGGCAGCGCTGGCGGCGAGCCTGCTCGATGGAGGGCAGGCAGGGCAATGGCGACTTGGCGATGACGAGATCGACGCGCTGTTTGCCCCGCTACCTGGCAAGCGAACCCGATAACCTGTACCGGCCTCTTCGCGGGACACGCCCGCTCCCCTAGGTAGTGCACCGTTCTTGAGGTGGGTGAAATCCTGTGGGAGCGGGCTTGTCCTGCGAAGAGGCCGGTACAGTCAATCGACCAGCTGTGCGTCTTTCAAGGCCCCCAGGGCCTCCAGCCAACGCGGCTGCTGGCGATAATCGGTACGGGCAAAGCCACGCCCGCGCATCTGCGCAATACGCGCCGACGGCTTGACCTTCAAGCGCTGCGCTGCGGTCAACGCCAGCTCCGCCGCCGCCCGGTCGTTGCACACCAGGCCCATGTCGCAACCGGCGCTCAGCGCCGCCTCGATGCGATTGGCGGTATCACCCACCACATGCGCACCAGCCATCGAAAGATCGTCACTGAAGATCACCCCGTCGAAGCCCAGCTCGCCGCGCAAGATGTCCTGCAGCCAGCGGCGCGAGAACCCGGCAGGCTGGTTGTCGACCTGCGGGTAGATCACATGCGCCGGCATCACCGCTGCCAGTTGCCCGCTAAGGCGGGAGAACGGCACCAGGTCCGCCTGGCGCAGCTGTTCGAGGCTGCGTTCGTCGGTAGGAATCGCTACATGCGAATCCGCCTCGGCCCAGCCATGCCCTGGGAAATGCTTGCCGCAAGCTGCCATGCCCGCCGCATTCATGCCGCGAATGAATGCGCCAGCCAGCTGTGTGGCACGCTCAGGGTTGCCTTCGAAGGCACGGCTGCCAACCACCGCGCTGCGCTGGTGGTCGAGGTCGAGCACCGGAGCGAAGCTGAGGTCCAGGCCGACCGCAAGCACCTCGGTGGCCATCAGCCAGCCGCACTGCTCGGCCAGGTACTCGGCATTGGCATTGTCGGCGATGGCGCGCATCGCCGGCAGGCGTACGAAGCCCTGGCGCAGGCGCTGCACGCGGCCGCCTTCCTGGTCGACCGCAAGGATCAGGTCGGGACGGATGGCGCGAATCGATGCGCACAGCTCACGCACCTGGCGTGGGCTGTCGATGTTGCGGGCGAAGATGATCAGGCCGGCCACTTCCGGCTGGCGTAGAAGCTGGCGATCTTCGGCAGTCAGCCATTTACCGGCGATATCCACCATCAGGGAGCCTTGCAGGCTGGTCATAGGCAATCCTTCATTGCAGAGTCAGTGAAGCCCACTCAGGGCAAGCGGCCTCGTCGATGCGCACCGGGCAATGTGCCGGGACGCGCTCGAAAAGGCCAAGCATGTCGATGTTGCGCAAGCGTATGCAGCCATGGGACAGCGGCACGCCCAAGGGTTCCGTGTCTGGCGTGCCGTGCAGATAGATGTGGCGGCGAAAGGTGTCGACACTACCCAGGCGGTTGACGCCCGGCTCGCAGCCACTGAGCCAGAAGATGCGGGTCAGGACCCAGTCCCGCCCGGGATGCTGCGCGTGCAGCGTCGGCGACCAGACCTCGCCCGTCCAGCGCCGGCCTTGCAGCACGGCATTGACTGGCAAGCCTGCGCCGATACGTGCACGCACCTGGTGTAGCCCGCGTGGTGTGCAGCCCGAGCCGTTGCGCTCACCTGCCCCATTGCGGGCGGTGGAAACAACGATGCGCACGCGCAACCGGCCTTGGGCAAAGCCGTAGAGGCGCTGGTCGGCGAGAGCGATGTGCAGGAAATCGAGGTCAGGCATGGGCGCTAGCTTAGCCGAAGCGCCCTGCCCCGCCCAGCCTTCAAGCCTTGGCAGTAGCGCTGCCGGACTTGCTGCGCGGGCGCAACTGGGCGCTGGCCATGGCGCTGTCGGTGACACCGCTGTCGGCACGCATGCCAGCGGCCAGGAATGGCACCATCAGGCGCATGACTTGCTCGATCGACGTGTTGATACCGAAATCGGTCTCGGCAATGGCGCGCAGCGCCTTGATCCCGGACATGCTGAACGCCGCGGCACCGAGCATGAAGTGTACGCGCCAGAACAATTCCAGCGGTGGAATGCGCGGTGCAGCTTCGTTTACCAACAGCATGTAGCGGCGGAACACCTTGCCGTACATGTCCTCGAGATAGCGCCGCAAATGGCCCTGGCTCTGACTGAACGCCAGGCCCAGCAGGCGCATGAAGATCGACAGGTCGTTGTTGCTGCGTGGCTGCACGACCAATGCCTGCTCTACCAGCATTTCCAGCAGCTCTTCAAGGCTGGGCTTCTGCTCGGGCTTGGCCTGTCGCCGCTCCAGCTCACGTTCGAGGCTGGCGCAGAACGGCCCGAGGAAACGCGAAAAGACGGCCTGGATCAGGGCCTTCTTCGAGCCGAAATGATAATTGACCGCTGCGAGGTTGACCCCGGCCTTGCTGGTAATCAGCCGCAATGAGGTTTCCGCGAAGCCTCGTTCCGCGAACAGCTGCTCGGCAGCATCGAGGATGCGTTCAACGGTTTCAGATTGGGCCATCACTACTCCGCCAGACAGAGACAAACAGGTGTTTGAAACATACGTTTCAGCCCTGCCGATGTCAAGGCTCGGTGACTGGGCGGTCGCCATTTAAAGGCGCCAGACTGCAGGCTGCAAGCGTCATCCTGCGTATTTCCTGCAGCTTTGTGCTTGCAGCGAACCCAGCACTGTATATAATCCCAGGCACTGTATAAAAAGACAGAGCGCCCGCCATGTTGAAACTGACGCCACGCCAAGCCGAGATTCTGGCCTTCATCAAACGCTGCCTCGAAGATAACGGCTTCCCACCCACGCGTGCGGAAATCGCTCAGGAGCTGGGCTTCAAGTCGCCGAATGCCGCCGAGGAGCACCTCAAGGCCCTCGCCCGCAAAGGCGCGATCGAAATGACCCCGGGCGCTTCCCGTGGCATCCGTATACCGGGCTTTGAAGCCAAGGCCGAAGAAAACGGCTTGCCGATCATTGGCCGAGTCGCTGCTGGCGCTCCTATCCTCGCCGAGCAGCACATCGAGCAATCCTGCAACATCCACCCGACCTTCTTCCACCCCCCTGCCGACTATTTGTTGCGTGTGCACGGCATGAGCATGAAGGACATCGGCATCTTCGACGGCGATCTGCTGGCGGTGCACACCTGCCGCGAGGCCCGTAATGGCCAGATCGTCGTCGCCCGTATCGGCGACGAAGTGACCGTCAAGCGCTTCAAGCGCGAAGGCAGCAAGGTCTGGCTCATCGCCGAAAACCCCGAGTTCGCCCCTATCGAAGTCGACCTGAAAGAGCAGGAACTGGTGATCGAGGGTTTGAGTGTCGGCGTCATTCGCCGCTGATTCAGGAGGCGTCATGCAGCAGTCCATCCAAGCACATCAGCAGGTCCAGCTTCCGCTGTTCGAAGCGTTCCTCGCCCAGCCGGTACTGCCAGGCCTGAAGGCCAGCGAGCAGGCACGCAAGAGCAGCCATCCGGAGCTGTTCAGCGAACTGTCACTGCGTGGCGCCCCCGAACACTGCCAGAGCCTGTTGGCGCCGGTATTGCGCGAGCTTAGCGAGGAGGAGGAAGCGCGCTGGCTGACGCTGATCGCCCCACCGGCCAGCCTCACCCAGGCCTGGCTGCGCGATGCCGGGCTTAACCGCGAACGGATCCTGCTGTTGCATGCCCGTGGCAATCAGAGCGCACTGCAGCTGGCCTGCGAAGCGTTGCGCCTGGGCCGCAGCCACACCGTGGTCAGCTGGCTTGGCAGCGTCAACGCTACCGCTCGCCAACAACTGCTAGGCGCTGCCAGTGTCGGAAACGCACAAAGCCTGAACATCCGCCTCGGCTGATGTTCAGGCTTTGCCTATGAAGCAGTGCAAGCGGGCGCTTTAGTGCAGTACACGCGGCCCTTCGTCGCGCTCCAGCTCACCCTCTACCAGGCGGCCTGCCATCTGCACGCCAACACTCAGCATTGCCTTGGCGACCTCGACATGCTGGCCCTGCAGGAACGCCTTGGCGTCTTCCGAGAAATCCAGGGTTACCAGGGAGCCTTCATCCTCGGCGCGACGCAGCTCGATACGGCCATCAGGCAACTCGACAATTTCCAGAAACGACGTAGACATATAGGGCAGTTCTCCACGAAAGGCCGGTAGTGTACCAGCCGTTGCAGCTATCAGCACTCACTCAACGCGTCGCGGAAACGTCTCACCAAACCTTTGAGATTGTTCCGCCAACTTTCCAACTCTTCCCTAGACAACGCAGGGTGCTCGGGCTCATCGAGGTTGACGGCCTGAATCAACGGCTGGGTGACGTCAGTTTTTGCTGTTTTTTTCGCGACCGGTGGTCGGAACAAATCGGCATAAGCACTGACCAATTGCGCCAACCAGGTTTCCCGCTGGCGAACCAATTCGAGCATCTCGGCCACTTCAGGGATGGCGATGGTGTTCAATGCATCATCGGCGAGCGCCTGCTCGACCGAAGCCACTACGGGCAGACGGTAGAATCCACCGATTTCATGGCACAGCCCCAACAGTGCGCCGTACAGGTGAAACAGCGCCGATTCACGTTCGGCCTGGACCAGGCCTTGGGCGTTCATGGCCTGGCTTTGTTCGGCCTTGGCCATGGATTCGAGGGCCAGCCCTGCGAAGAACAGTTTCTGGTTGGTGCGGGTGTAGAGTTCCTGGGCCATTTTCAGTGCCCTCCGTAAGGCTGCGAGGCGGATAGCTGCATCATAAATGATTGAGGCCGCTTTGCGCCCCTTCGCGGGCAAGCCCGCTCCCACAGGAATGGCAACAGCCTTGAGGGCGATGCCGTACCTGTGGGAGCGGGCTTGCCCGCGAAGGGGCGCGAAGCGGCCCCAGTTACTGCACCGATAGATCAGCGCTTGTCTTCGACCTTCCAGCTACCACCATCATAGAAAGCCTTCCAGCCAGTAGGCTTGCCATCGACCTCGGACTGCACGTACTGCTCCTTGGTCTTGCGGCTGTAACGAATCACCGCCGGGCGCCCTTCCGGGTCTTTCTGCGGCGCATCGCACAGGAAGTGGTACTTCGGATCGATCTCGTGCTTGTGCGGAACGATCTCCAGCACCAACGGTGCACGGGTTTCGCGGTTTTTCGGGAACTGGCTGGCCGCCAGGAACAGGCCCGAAGCGCCGTCACGCAGCACGTAGGTGTCGTCGACCTTCTCGCACTTGAGCTCCGGCATTTCCACCTTGTCCATCTTCGGTGGTGCGGCCTCACCGCTCTTGAGCAGCTTGCGGGTGTTCTTGCACGCCGGGTTGGTGCAACCGAAGAACTTGCCGAATCGGCCCGTCTTGAGTTGCATCTCACTGCCGCACTTGTCGCACTCCAGGCTCGGCCCTTCGTAGCCCTTGATGCGGTAGCTGCCCTCTTCGATCTCGTAGCCGGCGCAGTCCGGGTTATTACCGCAGATGTGCAGCTTGTGCTTCTCGTCCAGCAGGTAGGCATCCATCGCCGTGGCACAGATCGGGCAGCGGTGCTTGCCCAGCAGCACGCGCGATTCCGATTCACCCTCATCGTCCGCAGCGATCTCATCGCCCGGCACCAGGTTCACTGTGGCCTTGCAACGCTCTTTCGGCGGCAGGCTGTAACCCGAGCAACCGAGAAACACACCGGTGGAAGCGGTGCGGATCATCATTGGCCGGCCACATTCCTTGCACGGAATATTGGTCATGGTCGGCTGGTTGGCACGCATGCCGCTTTCGGCAGACTCGGCGGTCAGCAGTTTCTTGCTGAAGTCACCGTAGAACTCGTCGAGCACGTTCTTCCAGTCACGTTCGCCCTGGGCCACGTCGTCGAGGTTCTCTTCCATGTCGGCAGTGAAGCCATAGTCCATCAGGTTGGAGAAACTCTCCGACAGGCGCTCGGTGACGATATCGCCCATTTTCTCGGAGTAGAAACGACGATTGTGCAGAGTGACGTAGCCGCGGTCCTGGATGGTAGAAATGATCGCCGCATAGGTCGACGGGCGACCAATACCGCGTTTTTCCATTTCCTTGACCAGGCTCGCTTCAGTGAAGCGCGCCGGTGGCTTGGTGAAGTGCTGGCTCGGGTCGAGCTGGATCAGCTTGAGCGCTTCGCCCTGGGCCATTTCCGGCAGCACATCGTCTTCGCCCGGCTTGCTCTGCTGTGGCAGCACGCGGGTGTAACCGTCGAACTTGAGGATGCGGCCCTTGGCACGCAGCTCGAAATCACCTGCGGCCACAGTGACACTGGTGGACAGGTATTGCGCCGGAGGCATCTGGCAGGCCAGGAACTGGCGCCAGATCAGCTCGTACAGGCGCTCTGCATCCCGCTCCATGCCGCTGAGCTTGGTGGGGTGGGTATTGACGTCAGAGGGGCGAATCGCCTCGTGCGCCTCCTGGGCACCTTCCTTGCTGCCATACACCAGCGGGGCTTCCGGCAGGTACTGCTTGCCGAACTCGCGCTCGATGTAGCTGCGCGCCATGTCCAGGGCATCTGCCGACAGGTTGGTCGAGTCGGTACGCATGTAGGTGATGTAACCCGCTTCGTACAAACGCTGGGCCATCATCATGGTTTTCTTCACCCCAAAGCCCAGGCGGTTGCTCGCGGCCTGCTGCAAGGTCGAGGTGATGAACGGGGCCGACGGCTTGCTGCTGGTCGGCCGGTCTTCGCGCTTGATCACGCTGTAGCTGGAGGCCTTGAGCTTCTCCAGCGCGGCCATGGCCTGAGCTTCGTTCAGCGGCTTGAAGGCCTCGCCCTTCTCGCGTGCCACTTCAAAACGCACTTTGGCGTTCTTGGCGGTGCCAAGGTCGGCGTGCACTTCCCAGTACTCTTCTGGGACGAAGGCACGGATCTCGCGTTCACGCTCGACCACCAGCTTCACCGCCACCGACTGTACGCGGCCGGCAGACAGGCCGCGGGCGATCTTGGCCCACAGCAGTGGCGAGACCATGTAGCCCACTACGCGGTCGAGGAAGCGCCGCGCCTGCTGGGCGTTGACCCGGTCGATATCCAGCTCGCCAGGCTGCGAGAACGCTTCCTGGATCGCCTTCTTGGTAATTTCGTTGAACACCACGCGCTTGTAGCGGGTGTCGTCGCCCCCGATGGCTTCGCGCAGGTGCCAGGCAATGGCTTCCCCTTCGCGGTCCAAGTCGGTTGCGAGATAGATGGTGTCGGCATCCTTGGCCAGGCGGCGGAGCTCTTCGATCACCTTCTCCTTGCCGGGAAGGATCTCGTACTTGGCTTTCCAGCCGTGCTCAGGGTCGACGCCCATGCGCGCCACCAGCTGGCGACGGGCCTTCTCTTTTGGCGACAGCGCCGGAGCCTCACCCGCAGCAGCCTTGCCACGCTTGGCGGCCGGCTCTTTGCTTGCGCTGGCCGAACCGCTGGTGGGGAGGTCTCGGATATGGCCGATACTCGACTTCACCACGTACTGGTTGCCCAGGTACTTGTTGATGGTCTTGGCCTTGGCCGGGGATTCCACAATGACCAGCGATTTGCCCATGGATCGGAGTATTCCTGAATCTGAAGATGAAAAACGCGTCAGGTGCCGGACGCGGCACCGCTATATATAGTGGCAAAAGAGTGAGGTCAAGCGTGGTCGATCACGCTTGCGACTTGCCAACCAGCTCCGGCAGCCCTTCTTCGACCTTGACCAAAGCAAAGCGCGGCACCTGCTCGCCGTCAACCTCGACGGACTCCTGGAACATCGCAAGGGGCCTCACCCAGAAGCTGTAATCACCATACAGGCATTGGTAGAAGACCATCCACTCTTCATTCTCCGAGTGCCGTGCAACACTGAAGACACGGTACTCAGGCCCTTTGTAATGCCGGTATACGCCTGGTTGTATCTGCATGCCGCCCTTCCTCTTGAAACAAATTCTGTAAAAAACAAAAACCGGGGCACAAGGCCCCGGCTGCTGTCCCGCTACGCGATCAGACGCGTTCGAAGACAGTGGTGATACCTTGACCGAGGCCGACGCACATGGTCGCCACCCCCAGGGTACCGCCGTTCTGCTTCATGACATTGAGCAGGGTGCCGGAAATCCGTGCACCGGAGCAACCGAACGGGTGGCCCAAAGCGATGGCGCCGCCGTGCAGGTTAACCTTCTCATCCATCTTGTCGAGCACTTTCAAGTCTTTGAGCACTGGCAGGGCTTGTGCAGCGAAGGCTTCGTTGAGCTCGATGAAGTCGATATCGGCCATGGTCAGACCGGCGCGCTTGAGGGCTTTCTGGGTCGACGGCACCGGGCCATAGCCCATGATTGCCGGGTCGACACCGGCCACCGCCATCGAGCGGATCACCGCCAGTGGCTGGATGCCCAGGTCCATGGCGCGCTGGCCGGACATGACGATCATGCACGATGCACCGTCGGTGATCTGCGACGAAGTACCGGCAGTCACGGTACCACCTTTCGGGTTGAACGCCGGTTTCAGCGACGCCAGGCCCTCGAGGGTGGTTTCCGGGCGAATGGTCTCGTCGAAGTCGAAGACCTTGAGGAAACCGTTCTCGTCATAGCCCTGCATCGGGATGATCTCGTCCTTGAACTTGCCTTCGACCGTCGCCTTGTGGGCGAGCTGGTGCGAACGCAGGCCGAACAGGTCCTGCTGCTCGCGGCTGATGCCATGCATCTTGCCGAGCATTTCGGCGGTCAGGCCCATCATCCCCGACGCCTTGGCCGCATGCAGCGACAGGTGCGGGTTGGGGTCGACACCATGCATCATGCTGACGTGGCCCATGTGCTCGACGCCGCCGACCACGAACACATCGCCGTTGCCGGTCATGATCGCCTGGGCGGCGGTGTGCAGCGCGCTCATCGACGAGCCGCACAGGCGGCTGACGGTCTGGGCGGCCGAGGTGTGCGGGATCTGGGTCATCAACGACGCCATGCGGGCGATGTTCCAGCCCTGCTCCAGGGTCTGGTTCACGCAGCCCCAGATCACGTCTTCGACTTCTTTCGGGTCGACCTTGCCGTTGCGTTCCAGCAGCTTGCTGATCAGGTGCGCGGACATGTCTTCGGCGCGGGTGTTGCGGTGCATGCCACCCTTGGAGCGGCCCATCGGGGTGCGACCAAAGTCGACAATCACCACGTCTCTTGGATTAAGGCTCATATCAAATCTCTCGCTCTAGCTCGTTGACCACTCAGTTGAAGAAGCGCTGGCCGTTCTTGGCCATTTCACGCAGCTTCGCGGTCGGGTGGTACAGCGGCCCAAGGTCGGCGTACTGGTCGGCCAGGGCAACGAATTCGGCCACACCGATCGAGTCGATGTAGCGCAGCGCACCACCCCGGAAGGGAGGGAAACCGATGCCATAGACCAGGCCCATGTCGGCTTCGACGGCGGTTTCGACGATGCCGTCTTCCAGGCAACGCACGGTCTCCAGGCACAGCGGCACCATCATCCAGTTGATGATGTCTTCGTCGCTCACTTCACGCTGCTCGAAGACGATCGGCTTGAGCACATCCAGCACGGTGGCATCGAAGACTTTCTTCGGTTTGCCGCGCTTGTCGGTCTCGTAGGCATAGAAGCCCTTGCCGTTCTTCTGGCCCAGGCGGTTGGCCTCGTACAGGGCGTCGACGGCCGAGCGGCGCTCGTCCTTCATGCGGTCCGGGAAGCCTTCGGCCATCACGTCGCGGCCATGGTGGCCGGTGTCGATGCCGACCACGTCCATCAGGTAGGCCGGGCCCATCGGCCAGCCGAACTTCTCCATGACCTTGTCGATGCGCACGAAGTCGACGCCAGCGCTGACCAGCTTGGCGAAACCGCCAAAGTACGGGAACAGCACACGGTTGACCAGGAAGCCCGGGCAGTCGTTGACCACGATCGGGTTCTTGCCCATCTTCTTGGCGTAGGCCACGGTGGTCGCGACTGCTACCTCACTGGACTTCTCGCCACGGATCACTTCCACCAGCGGCATCATGTGTACCGGGTTGAAGAAGTGCATGCCGACGAAGTTTTCCGGGCGCTTGAGCGCCTTGGCCAGCAGGTTGATGGAAATGGTCGAAGTGTTGGAGGCGAGGATCGCGTCCTCTTTTACCTGGCCTTCCACTTCGGCCAGCACGGCCTGCTTGACCTTCGGGTTTTCGACCACGGCTTCTACGACGATGTCGACGTTGGCGAAGTCGCCATACGACAGGGTCGGGCGAATGGCGTTGAGCGCCTCGGCCATTTTCGCCGGAGTCAGGCGGCCTTTCTCGACGCGGTTGCCAAGCAACTTGGAGGCCTCGTTCAGGCCCAACTGGATGGCTTCCTCGCGGATGTCCTTCATCAGGATCGGGGTGCCCTTGACCGCCGACTGGTAGGCAATGCCGCCACCCATGATGCCGGCGCCGAGCACGGCAGCCTGCTTCACGTCGTGGGCGATTTCGTCATGGGCCTTGGCCTTGCGCTTGAGCTCCTGGTCATTCAGGAACAGGCCGATCAGGCTTTCGGCAACCGAGGTCTTGGCCAGTTTGGCGAAGCCTGCAGCCTCGACTTCCAGGGCCTTGTCGCGGCCGAAGTTGGCGGCCTTCTGGATGGTCTTGATGGCCTCGACCGGCGCCGGGTAATTCGGGCCGGCCTGGCCAGCGACGAAGCCCTTGGCGGTCTCGAAGGCCATCATCTGCTCGATGGCGTTGAGCTTGAGCTTTTCCAGCTTGGGCTGGCGCTTGGCCTTGTAGTCCAGCTCGCCACTGATGGCGCGCTTGATCAGGTCCAGCGCACCGGCCAGCAGCAGCTCAGGGGCGACCACGGCATCGACGGCGCCGACTTTCAGGGCGTCTTCGGCACGGTTTTCCTTGCCGGCGGCGATCCACTCGATGGCGTTGTCCGAGCCGATCAGGCGCGGCAGGCGCACGGTACCGCCGAAGCCTGGGTAGATGCCCAGCTTGACTTCGGGCAGGCCGATCTTGGCGCTGCTGGACATGACTCGATAGTCGGCTGCCAGGCACATTTCCAGGCCGCCGCCCAGGGCGATGCCATTGATGGCCGCCACGGTCGGTACTTCGAGGTCTTCGAAGGCGTTGAAGATGCGGTTGGCTTCCAGGTTGCCGGCAACCAGTTCGGCTTCGGGCAGCTTGAAGTTGTCGACGAACTCGGTGATGTCGGCGCCGACGATGAACACGTCCTTGCCACTGCTGACGATCACGCCTTTCACCGAGGCGTCGGCCTTGATGGCGTCGACGGCCTGGCGCAGCTCGTCCAGGGTCAGGCGATTGAACTTGTTGACGGACTCACCCTTGAGGTCGAACTTCAGTTCGACGATGCCGCTTTCAAGAGCCTTAACCGTGATGGCTTTACCTTCGTAAATCATCAACTGATCTCCACGATATGGAAGCTGAACTGTACACGCCGATCGCTGGTGGAAGAGTAGGTCTTGCCGCCCTTGCCCCAGGCACACCCGTCAGCGCGCTAGTCGGGATTCTGTATGAGCGGTATGACATACAAACGCTCAATTCATACGCCCGTTTGATTTGGGTATGCACACATTCACCGAAAAGGTCGGCGTTGTCAAATGCTCTGGAACAGGGTGAAAACGCGACTTTGCGGTCATTTTGTATCGCCGATGGGTTAAACATGATGACAGTGATTACCGATCATTCATGTCAGCGATTGACCACAAGCAAACGACGGTGGCTGCATTTATCTCGTGCACGCGGCCAGGGAATGGCTACACTGCGACTGGATTCAGGAATTTCCCGGCCTGCCTGGCCTTTTCTGCGCGGCAGAAACGACAAAGCGGCAACCTGGTAGCTACCGGGTTGCCGCTTTGTCGTTGTGGCTATCAAGCCAGGGTGTCGAAGGCGTGGGCAATATCCTGCAATACAGATTTATCCCCGCGCTCGCTCCAGTACAGGGCAAGCATGCGCTTGTCAGCCTCCACCTTGTAGACGGTTGCCGGCAGGCGCATGAACACTTCGTTCAGGCGCGGCTCCTCGCAGGCCTCCTTCCACTGGTTCCACCAGACACCAGGGCTGACCTGCCAGTAGCACCAGCTGTCTTCATGCCCGGGCCTGCGCCCACGGTGATATTGCGGGCACGGGCTCGGTGGCGCCTGCTCGAACCAGTGTGGCCACTGTTGGGGGGCCAGTTGCATGGCCAGGCCCATGCGCCGCGCCTCCAGGCGCAGGCTCATCTGCTGCCCCTGTTTGCGCGACAGGCGCAGCCAGGACAGCGGACTGAGAATCAGCGCAAGGATTGACACCACTAGCCATACCGTCATATCAGTAAGTTCCATAAAGCGTTGCAAAAGAGCGGGTTACTCAGTATTCACGGATGACCTGCCGGAAAGCGACCATACTTCTACTATCGCGATTGTCAGGAGTACAGCTCATGTCCTACGAACATCTTCTGGTCGCCGTCGACCTCACCGAGGAATGCGACCCGGTGATCAAGCGTGCCATGAAGCTCGCCGAGCCCACAGGCGCCAAGGTCTCGCTGGTGCATATCGTCGAACCGATGGCCATGGCCTTTGGCGGCGATGTGCCGATGGACCTGTCGCAACTGCAACAGCAGCAGTTCGACCAGGCCAAGGAGCGCATGGACCGCCTGTTCAACAAGTACCCCGGCATCAATCGTGGCGACTCGCACCTGACCTACGGCCAGCCGCGCCAGGAAATCCACCAACTGGCCAAGGACCAGAAATGCGACCTTATCGTGGTCGGCAGCCATGGCCGGCATGGCCTGGCCTTGCTGCTGGGATCCACCGCCAATGATGTGCTGCATGGTGCGCCGTGCGATGTGCTGGCGGTGCGCTTGCAGAAAAAAGAATGATCCAGCCTGCGCCGGCCTCTTCGCGGCGGTTCTGCGCGAAGAGGCCGGCGCAGCAGACTCAGCCTTCCAGCTCAGCCCACCGCTCTACCAGCGCATCCAGCTCAGCTTGCAGCTTCTCGATCTTGGCCAGCACTGCCGAAGTCTCGGCAATCGGCCGCTGATAGAAGCCAGCAGCGTTCACCTCTTCCTGCGCCTCGGCCATGCGCTGCTCGACCTCATCGATCTGACCCGGCAGCATTTCAAGCTCGCGTTGCAGCTTGTAGCTGAGCTTTTTCTTCGAAGTATCGGCAACCGGCGCAGCTGGCGCAGGCGCAGCCACTTCCACCGGCTTTTCGACCACGGCACTGTTGAGCTCGGACTTGCCGCTCTTGCTCTCGGTCACGCCGAGCAGCTTCGCCGAACCGCCCTGGCGGATCCAGTCTTCATAGCCACCGACATACTCGCGCACCTTGCCATCACCTTCGAATACCAACGTGCTGGTGACGACGTTGTCGAGGAAGGCCCGGTCGTGGCTGACCATCAGCACGGTCCCCTTGTAGTTGGACAGCACCTCTTCCAGCAACTCGAGGGTTTCCACATCCAGGTCGTTGGTCGGCTCGTCGAGCACCAGCAGGTTGGCCGGCTTGCTGAACAGCTTGGCCAGCAGCAGGCGCGCCCGCTCGCCGCCGGACAGCGCCTTGACTGGCGTACGGGCACGCTGCGGGCTGAACAGGAAATCGCCCAGGTAGCTCAGCACATGGCGGTTCTGACCATCGATCTCGATGAAGTCACGGCCTTCGGCGAGGTTGTCGATGACGGTCTTTTCCAGGTCGAGCTGGTGGCGCATCTGGTCGAAATACGCCACTTCCAGCTTGGTGCCGCGCTCGACCTTGCCTGCAGTAGGCTCCAGGTCACCGAGCATCATCTTCAGCAGGGTGGTCTTGCCGGTACCGTTGGCACCCAGCAGGCCGATACGGTCCTGGCGCTGCAGGACCATGGAGAAGTCCTTGACCAGCAGCGGGCCATCGGCGTGATGGAAGCTGACGTTTTCCAGCACCATCACCTGCTTGCCGGATTTGTCCGCCGCTTCGATCTGGATGTTCGCCTTGCCCTGGCGTTCGCGGCGCTCGCTGCGCTCGACGCGCAGGGCCTTGAGTGCACGCACACGGCCTTCGTTGCGGGTACGCCGGGCCTTGATGCCCTGGCGAATCCACACTTCTTCCTGGGCCAGGCGCTTGTCGAACAGCGCATTGGCGGTTTCTTCGGCGGCCAGCGCGGCTTCCTTGTGCACCAGGAAGCTGGCGTAGTCGCCGTTCCAGTCGATCAGGCCGCCGCGGTCCAGTTCGAGGATGCGCGTGGCGAGGTTCTGCAGGAAGGAACGGTCGTGGGTGATGAACAGCACGGCACCGTTGAAACCGCGCAGGGCTTCTTCGAGCCAGGCGATGGCCCCGATGTCCAGGTGGTTGGTCGGCTCGTCGAGCAGCAACAGATCAGGCTCGGACACCAGCGCCTGGGCCAGCAGCACGCGGCGGCGCCAGCCACCGGAGAGCTCGGCCAGGGTCTTGTCGGCGGGCAACTGCAGGCGGCTCAAGGTGCTTTCCACCACTTGCTGCAGTCGCCAGCCGTCGCGGGCTTCGAGCTCGTGCTGAACGTGCATGAGCTTTTCCAGATCTGCATCGCTGTGGATGTTCTGGCTCAGGTGATGAAACTCGGCGAGCAACTCGCCGACGCCATCCAGGCCTGCCGCGACCACATCGAACACCGTACGCTCGTCGGCAACCGGCAGCTCCTGTGGCAGCTCGCCGATCTTCAAGCCAGGGGCGCGCCAGATCTCGCCATCGTCGCCCTTCTGCTCGCCCTTGACCAGGCGCAGCATGCTCGATTTGCCGGTGCCGTTACGGCCGATGATGCACACCCGCTCGCCACGGGCGATCTGCCAGGACACTTTGTCCAGCAGCGGCATCGCGCCGAATGCGAGGGACACATCGCTGAATTTGAGCAGGGTCATGTTCGTCTCCAGAAAGCGGGCGCGCATTCTACCTGAGTTGGCCCCTGCCGGCATTAAGTACGCTTCCGTACCGAGGCCTGGCGACACCCGGTCAGTGTTAATGCCCGGTTACAAGCACAGCGCTATCACCCGCCGCCGGCAAACGGCTAAGCTAAGGCAATCAGATTTCAACAGTGCTGGCTTCGCCGTCACTTCCCCATGGTTCAACTGCCCGGACGTATCATGCGCAGCCGCCTGTTACAGATTGCTTCCTGCCTGCTGCTCACTGCCGCCACCGCCAGTGCGGCGCAGGCCATCGACCTTTCTCTGCAACGCCAGTATTACGACGAGGCCAAGCGTGCGCTGGCCAAGGGTGACAAGGGCCCTTACCTGCGTTACGCCCCACAGCTGCGCGACTACCCGCTCACGCCGTACCTGGCGTATGACGAACTGACTGCGCGCCTGAAGACTGCCAGCAACGAGGAAATCGAAGGTTTCCTGGCCAAGCACGGCGACCTGCCCCAGGCCAACTGGATGAAACTGCGCTGGCTGCGCTGGCTGGCCGAACGCGGCGAGTGGAACACCTTCGTCAAGTACTACGACCCCAAGCTCAACTTCACCGAGCTGGACTGCCTCAACGGCCAGTATCAGTTGAGCCACGGCCAGCGCGCCGAAGGCTTCGCCAGTGCGGAAAAATTGTGGAACGTCGGCAAGACGCAACCGGCTGCCTGTGACACCCTGTTCGGCATGTGGGCCGCTGAAGGCCAGCTGACCGAGGCCAAGCGCTGGAACCGCGCCAAGCTTGCAGCCCAGGCGCGCAACTACGCACTGGCCAACAACATGGTGCAAGGCCTGACCACGCTCGGGCCTCAGGGCCGGCTGCTGATCGACGTTGCCCAGAAGCCGGAACTGCTCAACCAGCCGTCGCGCTTCACGCCGGCCACCGAGGCCATGTCCGACGTGGTCAGCCTCGGCCTGCGCCGCCTGGCCCGGCAAGACCCTGAACGGGCCATGGCGCTGCTCGACGAGTACGCCCAACGCATGCATTTCTCGCGTGACGAGAAGGTCGCCATCGCCCGCGAGATCGGCCTGACCCTGGCACGCCGCTACGACCCGCGCGCGCTGGACCTGATGACCCGCTACGACCCTGAACTGCGCGACAACACGGTCAGTGAATGGCGCCTGCGCCTGTTGCTGCGCCTCGGCCGTTGGCAAGACGCCTACGAGCTGACCCGGCGTCTGCCACAGGACCTGGCCAGCAGCAACCGCTGGAAATACTGGCAGGCCCGCACCCTGGAGCTGGCCCAGCCGAACAACCCGCAGGTTCCATTGCTGTACAAGAACGTGGCACGCGAGCGTGACTTCTACGGTTTCCTCGCGGCTGACCGGGCCAAAACGCCTTACCAGTTGAACAACAGGCCGCTGCTGTTGAGCCCGCAACTGGTCAACAAGGTGCGCAATACCCCCGGCATCCAGCGTGCCCTGGAGTTCCACGCGCGTGGCCAGGTGGTCGAAGGCCGCCGCGAGTGGTACCACGTCAGCCGTCACTTCAACCGCGATGAGATGGTCGCCCAGGCTCGCCTGGCCTACGACATGCGTTGGTACTTCCCGGCCATCCGCACCATCAGCCAGGCGCAGTACTGGGACGACCTGGATGTCCGCTTCCCCATGGCCTATCGCGACACCCTGGTACGTGAAGCCAAGGTGCGTGGGCTGCATTCGAGCTGGGTGTTCGCCATCACCCGCCAGGAAAGCGCCTTCATGGAGGATGCCCGCTCCAGCGTCGGCGCCAGCGGCCTGATGCAGGTGATGCCGGCCACCGCCAAGGAAACCGCACGCAAGTTCAGCATCCCGCTGGCCTCGCCGCAGCAGATGTTCAACCCGGAAAAGAACATTCAGGTCGGTGCGGCCTACCTGAGCCAGGTGCATGGCCAGTTCAACGGCAACCGGGTGCTGGCGTCGGCGGCCTACAACGCTGGCCCCGGGCGTGTGCGACAGTGGCTCAAGGGCGCCAAGCACCTGAGCTTCGACGTGTGGGTGGAGTCGATCCCGTTCGATGAAACGCGCCAGTATGTGCAGAACGTGCTGTCGTATTCGGTGATCTACGGGCAAAAGCTCAATGTGCCACAGCCGCTGGTGGACTGGCATGAGCGGTATTTCGATGACATGTAGTTCCAGCTAAGCCTGTACCGGCCTCTTCGCGGCTAAAGCCGCTACCACAGGGATCCCACAGCTTGCAGAGTCAGTGCAATACCTGTGGGAGCGGCTTTAGCCGCGAAGAGGCCGGTACAGGTTATTCGAGCACTTCGACTTCCATCCCCACTTCAAGCCAGCCACTGCCATCCACGGCCAGGTTCTGCCCGAACAGGATGTCGCCTTCCTTCTCACGGAAAGTCTTCAGGGTCGTCAACGGCTCACGGTCAGCACTGCGCTCCCCGGTCGCCGGGTCGAGGGTAGTGAAGATGCACCGGACGCTCGGTTTGAGCACTCGAAACTCCAGCTCGCCAATGCGGATCCGCTTCCAACCATCCTCGGCGAACGGCTCAGCCCCCTGCACCACCAGGTTTGGCCGAAAACGCAGCATTTCCATGGGCCGGCCAATCCGCCGGCTCAGGTCATCCAGCGAGCCCTGCCCGATCAGCAGCAACGGAAAGCCATCAGGGAACGCCGCACGGTCGCTGTTCAGGCCGTAACCATTGGGCAGGTAGCGCGCCCGCTGCTCCGGGCAATGCACCAGGCGCACCGCCTTGCCAAGCCACTGCGACAGCCAGGCAGCCGCCTCGTCGCCGGCGTCCGGCACACGCAAGGTATCGCGCCAGATGGTCACACCGCGCAGCCCATCGTCAGCGGCGGGTACCGCCACTGGCAACGGCGCCTGCCCAGGCAGTTCGAGCAGCAATTCGCCAGCCTCGCCCGCGCTGGCCTTCAGCTGGCCCAGTTGGGGCCAGGCACGCTGAGTGAGGAAGCGTCCGTTCTCTTCCTCGACCACCATCCAGCGTCGGTCGCCCTGCAAGCCTAGAAGCCCCACCGGTGAAGCTCGCAAGCATTGCGCCTGCCCCGACTTCACCGGGTATCGATACAACTCACTGAGAAACATCCCTGCCCGCCTCATGCCTTGTCAAAAGCCAAGCTTATACCTGGCTGACCGTGGGATCACGCGTTGCCGGCATCCAGCAGCAGGCGCTGCTTGACCACATCGACCAGGCGATCAGGCTGGAACTTGGAGAGGAAATTGTCACAACCGACCTTTTTCACCATCGACTCGTTGAAACTGCCCGATAAAGAAGTGTGCAGCACCACGTAGAGCTTGCGCAGGCGCGCATCGCCACGAATTTCGGTGGTCAGCCGATAGCCGTCCATCTCCGGCATTTCCGCATCGGTGAAGACCATCAACAGCTTCTCGCAGACGTCCTCCCCCGCATCGGCCCAACCCTTGAGCAGGCGCAAGGCTTTCAGGCCATCACTGGCAACGTGCAGCTTCACCCCGAGTTGCGACAGGGTATCGCGCAGTTGCGCCAGTGCCACGCTGGAGTCGTCCACCAGCAGCACTTCACGGCCACGCGCGCGCGCCAGCACCGGGTCGGCCAGTTTGTCGCCGGAGACCCGGGCGTTATAAGGCACGATCTCGGCGAGCACCTTCTCCACATCGATCACTTCGACCAGCTTGTCATCCACTTTGGTGATGGCGGTCAGGTAGTGCTGGCGCCCGGCACTCGAAGGCGGCGGCATGATGGATTCCCAATTCATGTTGACGATGCGATCGACGCCACCCACCAGGAACGCCTGCACCGAGCGGTTGTACTCGGTGACGATGATGGTGCTGTCCGGCCCCGGCTGCAGCGGGCGCATGCCGATCGCCTGGGACAGGTCGATCACCGGCAGGGTCTGCCCACGCAGGTTGACCACCCCACAGACGAAGGCGTGGCGCTGCGGCATCAGGGTCAGCTTTGGCAGTTGCAGTACTTCCTGCACCTTGAACACGTTGATTGCGAACAACTGGCGACCGGCAAGGCGGAACATCAGGATTTCCAGACGGTTCTCACCCACCAGCTGCGTGCGTTGGTCTACCGTGTCGAGAATGCCAGCCATTGGAAAACCCCCAGGGTTATGTCGAAAAATAGAAATGATCCGTCCTGTATCGGCGCTATTCTGCGTATCTTGACCCCGGCGAAAAAATGCCCCGCCGGGCGATTGATATCAGATTAGCATCATGCTTTACTGCGGCATGACCCGCCTGGATCCATTTCAGCGCAACCTGTCGCACCCTAGGTGCCATCAGGGAATCCCCTAGGCGCAATCAGGCGCAACCTGATGTTCGCGATATCCTTTAGCCATTAATGTGACGCCATTCTCACTGCATGAATGGAGTCAGGCTTTTGCTAGCGATCGATATGGCGTGGCCATCCCCTGCTCCAGCCCAACGCGCCGGAGTGACTTGATGGACAGCAGCGTCTCCAACTTCGACACCCTGCAGGACTTCCTGCTGGATGCCCAGGTCTTGCTGACCCAGTCCCAGGAATGCCTGCAGCATCTGGAACTGATCAGCAACGATCCGGACGCCTGCCAATGCCTGAACAGCACCCTCCAGACCCTGGCCCGACGCGCCAGCGCCCTGGGCCTGCTTGAAGTCGCCCACTATGCCAGCGTGCTGCACCGACTGCTCGCCCCGGCCTGCAAGCAGCGGTGCCTGGATCAGACCGTTTTGCCAGCGCTGAATGCCTGCCTGACCTTGCTGGCCTGGCAACTCGAACTGCTCGATGTGCGCACCGGCAGGCTCGCTCTCGATTGCTGTGAGCAGGTAACGCTGCTGAGCGAACTGGCAGTCGCCCTGAATCAGCCGTTGCCGCAAACGTGTGCGTCTTGCAACGAAAACGCCAGTAACTGCTTGCATCCGCGCTCCGCCGTGCCCGGCAGGCCATCAGCCAGCGGAGCCGCACAGCGCCACTAGCCGGCGGGTACAACTCACCCAATGACGCATGACTCGAGGGGTTTTTCACACGTTCAGCCGGGCGCACTTTCGCGGTCTGTTGCTAGTTGAACGTGAAGCGGTCATCACAAGATCGGGAGGTGGCATTTTGACACTCAATTTGCCTGCCCAGCCCCCCTCCCGAGCCCGGAAATGCTTAGGTTTCAAAGCATTGCCCAGCGCGACCAAATTGAACCGAAGTGGTAAGATGCGCGCACACAAATGCTGGCCGGCTCCCCATGTTTCGCATCGGGTCGCGCTCGCCACTTGTTGCAAGCACAGCGCCAAAGCCTCTGCCAAGAGGTGTGCACAGCCCCCATCAGCAAGACTTCAGTGGCTTCTCAACTCTATGTCCCCACGCTTGAAGATATCTCTGCGCTGCCGTTCACGCACCACCTTGCTGCGCTGGGTGACGGCAATGCTGTGCGTGGTGTCCCTGCTTGCCAACCTGGCTCTGTATGCTGGCGGGCAAGGCATGCCGGCCAGCCTGTTGCTGCTGCAACTGATGGCCACGCTTGGCGTCTGCTGGCACCTGAGCCACGGTGCCAAGTCGATCAGCCTGCGCCCGGCGGAGCTGGCCGGGCGCATGCTCCAAGTCCAGGAGACAGAGCGCCAGCACCTGAGCCGCGAACTTCACGACGACATCGGGCAATTGCTGACCGCCGCCAAGATGCAGCTGGATTGGTTGCAACGCCGTGTACCGAGCGACTTGCAGACACACTGTGACGACTTGCGCAGCACCCTTGAAGACACCTTGAGCAAAGTGCGCGACGTTTCCGCCCTGCTCAACCCACGGCAACTGGCCAGCCTTGGTCTCGAGGCCAGCCTGCGGGCCCACCTGGTACGCACCTTGGCAAACAGCGACGTGCACTGGAGCCTGGAATGCCATCAACGCCTGGGCGGTATTTCCGAAGAAGTCGCCATGGCGGCGTTTCGCATCACCCAGGAGGCGGTCACCAACATGCTGCGCCATGCCCGGGCTCGCAACTTGACCATCCGCCTGCAGCGCAGCGCAGCAGGGCTTGCCCTATCGATCCAGGATGACGGCCAGGGCTTCATCCCGGCTGCCAATCCGGCCGAGGCCGGCCAGCGCGGCATGGCCGGCATGCAGGAACGCGCCACCGCCCTCAACGGCAGCCTGGCGATCACCAGCCAGCTCGGCCTGGGCACGACGATCGACGTGCTGTTCCCGTGGCCACCCCGTATTCATGAACGCGCCAGGACTACCGCTTCAACATGACCTGTAGATTGCTGCTGGTGGACGACCACTCGCTGATCCGTGCCGGGGTTCGTGCCCTGGTATCCGACATCCCTGGCTACACCGTGGCCGGCGAAGCCGATGACGGCGACCAGTTGCTCGAGCAGGTTCGGCACCTGGCACCTGACATCGTCCTGCTGGACATCTCCATGCGTTCGACCAGCGGCCTCGATGCCCTCACCCAACTGCGCGCCACGGGTAACCCCTGCAAGGTGCTGATCCTGTCCATGCACACCGATCCGGACCTGATCATGCGCGCACTGGAAAGTGGCGCCCACGGTTACCTGCTCAAGGATGCCACGGCGACCGAACTGGAGCAGGCCTTGGCCGCGCTGCGCAATGGCGAGCGCTACCTCAGCCCGGCCATCGCCCATACGGTGATCAACCAGGCATTGATGCGCGCGCAACACGGCAAGCAACCCGGCCTTGATCGCCACAACCTCACCGCAAGGCAACTGGAGATCCTGCGCCTGATCGTGCGCGGCAAGTCCACCCGTGAAATCGCCGCCGGCCTGGGTCTGTCGATCAAGACCGTGGAAACTCACCGTTCGCAGATCATGAAGCGCCTGCAGATCTACGACGTGGCCGGCCTGGTGCTGTTCGCCGTGCGCGAAAAAATCATCAGCCTGGATGACTGATCAGCGGGGAATTCAACGGCAAGTGCAGGCGCAGCGCCCCTGGCAACGCCGCAAAGCGCAGGCTGTCGGCCTGCAGCGGCTCGCCATCGAGGTTGATGTCCAGCCCCTGCGAACAGGTAATCTCGACCCAGGGCAAACGTGCCCGCACGAACAAGCCTTCACCCGCCAGCAAATCACGAAGGGCGCCTACCATTTCCTGGGGCGCTGGCAGGATGGCGATATCGAGCAGGCCATCATCGACTTGCGCGTCCGGGCACAACACTTGTCCGCCACCGGCCTGGCGACCATTGCCGATCCCCAGCGCCAGCAGGTCGCCCTGCCAGTCGAACCCCGGCCCTGACAGCTCGACCGAGGCGGCCTGCAGCTCACTGAAGCGTGACAGCCCGGTAAACAGGTAGGCCGCAGCGCCGAGCATTTTCTTCAGGTCTTCAGAGGTATTGGCGGTAACCTGACTGCCGAAACCGCCCGTGGCCATGTTCAGGAACAACTGGTCGCCCACTTGGCCCAAGTCGATCGGCCGTGGCGGCAGTTCCAGCAGCGCCAAGGCCTCGGTTGGCTCAAGGGAAATGCCGGCAGCCCTGGCGAAGTCATTGGCCGTTCCCAGCGGCAGCAACGCCAGGCTGGCTTCGCTGCGTGCCCGGCCCATGGCTTCGGCGACGTCGCGCAAGGTGCCGTCCCCCCCGCCAGCGATCACATGGCTGTACCCGGCCGCCAGCGCTTCGCCTACCAGCCGCTGGGCATCGCCACCTTCCCAGGTCACCCGCACATCCAGCGTCCAGCCACGTTCGCGCATGGCGCTCACGGCGTGGCGCACCGCTTCGTTCATGGCCTGCTTGCCATGCAGGATCAAGATTGCCTTGCGCTGTGGCATCACGCGTCTCCATGGGGTTGGTTCAGTCCAGATCTCGACCACAAAGTCTGCCCAAATACTGCATGCCGCCGGTAAAACAGCTCTACATCGGGGATTGACTTGGCGCATGTTCGAACAAAAATCGACCAGATTCACATAAATATCATTGAAAGCTTTTTCCATCCGGCGCATTATCGACAAATATTTGGCCTTCATGGACGAAGCTGTAGTGAAAAGTCGGTTTTTTGACTTTTCCGCCAAAACCGTGACAGGTCGCAACGTTTCCCTTCACTGCGCTGTAATCAGCGCCGAGAGTCGAGGCCGTGAAATGAGCGTTCTGATCCCCTGCATCATCGCCGGCGGTGCCGGCACCCGCCTGTGGCCGGTTTCGCGCGAAGCCATGCCCAAACCCTTCATGCGTCTGCCCGATGGCCAGAGCCTGCTGCAGAAGACCTTTTCCCGCGCTGCGGCGTTACCGGGCGTCGAAAGAATACTGACGGTGACCAACCGCGAAGTGTTCTTCCGCACCCAGGACGAATACCGCCAGGTCAACACCGGCAACCTCGCCCTCGATTACCTGCTGGAAACTAACGGCCGCAACACTGCTCCCGCCATCGCAGCAGCCGCGCTGCATTGTGCCAAGCACCATGGCCAGGACAGCGTGCTGCTGGTGTTGCCCGCCGACCACCTGATCCAGGATGCCGAGGCCTTCGCCAACGCCGTCGAACACGCCCGGCTATTGGCTGACGATGGCTGGCTGGCCACCTTCGGCCTGCTGCCCAGCCGCGCCGAAACCGGCTTTGGTTACATCGAGCAAGGCGAGGCGATCGGCCAGCATGCGCATCAGGTCACCTGCTTCGTGGAGAAGCCCGATGCCCTCACCGCCCGCGAATACCTCGAAGGCGGCCGCCACTTGTGGAATGCCGGCATGTTCTGTCTGCGTGCTGGCACCGTGCTCGCCGAATTGCAGGCGCATGCCCCGGAACTGCTGGCCTGCGTGACCTGCTGCCTGGAACAGAGCGCGACCAAGGAGGGCGACAAGGCACTGCAGGTGGAACTGGACCCGAACAGCTTCGCCCTGGCCGAGGACATTTCCATCGACTACGCCTTGATGGAGCGCTCCGACAAGGTTGCCGTGGTGCCTTGCGAACTGGGCTGGAGCGATATCGGCAGCTGGGAGGCAGTGCGCGAGCTGCGCCACACCGACGACGACGGCAACCACTGCAATGGTGAAGCCGTGCTGCACGATGTGACCAACTGCTACATCGACTCGCCAAAGCGCCTGGTCGGCGCGGTCGGCGTGGATAACCTCATCGTCATCGACACCCCCGACGCCCTGCTGATCGCCGACGCAGCGCGCAGCCAGGAGGTCAAGGTGATTGCCCAGCAGCTCAAGCACCAAGGCCATGAGGCCTACCGCCTGCACCGCACCGTCATTCGCCCCTGGGGCATGTACACCGTGCTCGAGGAAGGCCCGCGCTTCAAGATCAAGCGGATCATGGTGCGCCCGGGCGAATCGCTGTCGCTGCAGATGCACCATCATCGCAGCGAGCACTGGATCATCGTCAGCGGCATGGCCTGCGTGACCAACGGCGAAGAAGAGTTTCTGCTCGACACCAACGAGTCGACCTTCATCAAGCCAGGCCGCACCCACCGCCTGACCAACCCCGGCGTCATCGACCTGGTGATGATCGAAGTCCAGAGCGGCGAGTACCTGGGCGAAGACGACATCGTGCGCTTTACTGATATTTACGGACGCGTCCCGGCGGCAGCCATCGGCTGAAGGCTGGCGGGCGCGTTTTTTGTCCGCAGCCTTCAGTGAGGTTTCCGCTTCATGCGCATTCTCTGGACTCTGCCTTACCTGCCCTGGCCCACCACCAGTGGCAGCAAGACCCGGCAATATCACCTGCTGCGCGCGCTGGCGCAGCAGGGCCACCGGATCACCTTGCTGGTGCAGTCGAAAATCCCTTTGTGCGATGCCGCCCGCGAAGCCCTGGAACCCCTGCTCGAACGCCTGATCGTGCTGCCCCGGCGCCCCTTGCACAGCCCGCTCAATCTGCTCGCCTCGCCGATCATCGACTACCCGATGCGGGCCATCATCAATGGCCTGTCGCCAGGCTTGCGGCGCCAGTTCGAGCAGTTGCTGGACGAACCCTGGGACGTTATCCAGATCGAGCACAGCTACAGTTTCCAGCCTTTCGAAAAAGCACTGCAGGCACGCGAGCTGCCCTACATGCTCTGCGAGCACAATCTGGAATCAGTCACCGGCGCCGCCTGCCACGACCGCCTGCCGCTGTGGCTGCGCCCGCTCAACGCCTTCGACCGTTGGCGCTACCGGCGCTGGGAGCAGCGCGTGCTGCGCCAACCCACCGAGGTGGTGGCGGTGAGTCCGCATGATGCCGAGTTGATCAGCCAGGTCAGCGGCCGCCCGGTAAAGGTGGTGGTCAACGGCGTCGATTGCGACTATTACCAGAACGTCCACCCGGCCCTGCATAGCCAGCGCTTGCTGTTCGTTGGCAACTTCGAGTACGCCGCCAACGTGGAGGCGGTCGAATGGGCCTTGGAAGAAATCCTGCCCCAAGTGTGGATGTGCAATCCGGCGGTACGCCTGGCCATCGCCGGGCATGCGCTGCCGGCAAGCTGGAAACTGCGCTGGAACGATCCACGTATCGAATGGGTCGGCTATCGCCCGGACCTGCGCGAATTGCAACGCCGCTCCGCGCTGTTCTTCGCGCCCTTGCGGTATGCCGGGGGCTCCAAGGTGAAGATCCTCGAAGCCATGGCCGCCGGGCTGCCGGTGATCAGCACCGGCAAAGGCGTCTCAGGGCTGGCCGCCAACAACGGCGAACATTACCTGGGCAGTGACGACGGCGACCAGTTGGCGCTGCTGGTCACGCAATTGCTCAACCAGCCGTGGCGCATGTGCCAATTGAGCGAGGCCGGCCGACAGTTCGCCCGCAATCGCCACGACTGGAGCGTGGCCGCCCAGCAACTGGAAACGGTGCACATGCGCCTAACCCAGGCAGCAACGGCCGGCGCCTCCCAAGGCGCTGGCGCCTGGCTGGGTCGCTCAACCGAGTAGTTCGCTCAGCGGGATGAACGGCACGCTATCGCCAGGTTTCGGCGTGCTGCCTTCACGCACCTCCACCAAGCCCTCTGCCCAGGCCGCACTGCGCAGCACACCGGAGCTCTGGTTCTTGTAGATACGCACCTGGCCTTGGTCGATGCGCGCACGCAAGTACTCGCGGCGCGTGCCGGCCTTGGTCCATTCGAACCCGGCCGGTACATCGAAGCGCAGCGGTGTGACATCAGCCACACCCTGGCGGCGCAGCAGATAGGGCCGGGTCAACAGGCCGAAGGTGACCAGGGTCGACGCCGGGTTACCGGGCAGGCCGAGTACCGGCACACCGCGGTAATGGCCGAATGTCAGCGGCTTGCCAGGCTTGATCGCCAGCTTCCACAGGGCCAGCTCCCCCGCTTCGCGCAGTGCGGCACCGAGGTAGTCGGCCTCGCCCACGGAGACACCGCCCGTGGAGAGGATCAGGTCGACATCGCCCAGGGCACCCAGGCACTCGCGGGTACGTTCCAGGTTATCGGGAACAATGCCCATGTCGCGCACTTCGCAGCCCAGCCGCTGCAGCCAGCTGACCAGCAGGCGCCGGTTGCTGTTGTAGATCTGCCCCGGGCCCAGCGGCAGGCCGGGCTCGACCAGTTCATCGCCAGTGGACAGAACCGCCACCCGCACCCGTCGCACCACCGGCAGCTCGGCATGACCCAGGGTCGCCGCCAGGCCCAGTTCTATCGGCCCTAGCCGTGTGCCGGCGGCCATCACCTGCTCGCCCTTGCGGGTTTCCTGGCCCTGCGGGCGAACGTTCTGGTCAAGCGTCAGCGCTTCGAGGAAGCGCACCCGGCCATCCTCCAGCACCTCGGTATTTTCCTGCATTTCGACGCAGTCGGCACCCGCCGGCATCGGTGCACCGGTGAAGATCCGTGCACAGGTACCGGGCTGCAGAGGCTCAGGCGCGTGCCCGGCGAAAATCCGCTGGCTAACCGGCAAAGGCTCGCCCTGCAGGTCGGCCAGGCGCAAGGCGTAGCCGTCCATGGCGCTGTTCGGCCACGGCGGCAGGTCGAGCGTGGCCACTAGCTCGGTGGCCAGCACGCGGCCTTCGGCTTCGGCCAGCGAGACGCGTTCGGTTTGCGTGATTGGCGCAGCCTCGGCCAGCGCCAGCAGGCGCTCCAAGGCTTGCTCCACCGGCATCAGTGGCCGGGTAGCGGGGGCCTCAGCCACGGCTGTCACAGGCCGCTGCCTGTTTCAGGTGGGCGACGAAATTGCACGGACGATGGCGGGCATCCAGCTGTTCGGCGAGGATGCCGTCCCAACCGGTGCGTACGGCATTGGTCGAACCCGGCAGGCAGCAAACCAGGGTGCCGTTGGCCAGGCCAGCCAGGGCGCGCGACTGAATGGTGGAGGTGCCGATATCGGCCACGGAAATCTGCCGGAACAGCTCGCCAAAACCTTCAACCTGCTTGTCCAGCAGGCAGGTAACAGCTTCCGGTGTACTGTCACGGCCGGTAAAGCCGGTACCACCGGTAATCAGCACCACCTGTACGCTATCGTCGGCGATCCAGGTGGCGACCTGGGCGCGGATCTTGTACAGGTCATCCTTGAGCAGTACGCGCGCGGCCAGGTTGTGGCCCGCGGCAGTAAGGCGCTCGACAAAGGTTTGCCCGGAGGTGTCGGTTTCGAAAGTGCGGGTGTCGCTGACCGTCAGCACGGCAATGTTCAGCGCCACGAAGGGGGTATCTGCCTTGGCTTTCATGAGTGTCCGTCGCAGGGGAAGATGATGCGCGCAGTTATAACACAGGCGGCCGTGCAAGCAGGCACAGGTCAATAACCCTGGCTTGTCGCTATGATGGAATGTAAAAGGAACTTGCGTGGACGCCCTGCGTCATAAAGTCATCTTGCACCATCGCACTGGAGAAACACGATGATTCAACGGACCCTTCCCGCCTTCTTGCTCGCCCTGGGCCTTGGCGCCCTCGCCGGCTGCGCATCGCCGACCGTGATCACTCTGAACGACGGCCGTGAAATCCAGGCAGTGGATACCCCTTCCTTTGACGAGGACTCCGGTTTCTACGAATTCGAACAGCTCGACGGCAAGCGCACGCGCCTGAACAAGGACCAGATCCGTACCGTCAAGGAGCTCTGATCCACGCGCTGTTTTGGGCATAAGCCCTTTAAACTACAAGGGCTTGCACCCGAAAATGCTATGCAGTAGGATTTTGCTCATCGGAGTGTAGCGCAGCCAGGTAGCGCGTCTCGTTCGGGACGAGAAGGCCGCAGGTTCGAATCCTGTCTCTCCGACCAGATCCTCAACAAACAGCCCGCCTCGCGCGGGCTTTTTGTTGCGCGTTGAACGCGCCTGTTCCGCCTGCACCGGCACAGGGCGGGTTGCCGCTGGGGGGCGCTTCGTCCCCCCGGCAACCATCAGGCGGTCAGACGCGAAGTGACCTCGCCCAGCTGCCCCGACAAACCATGCAGGCGTTGCCCCGCCTGCTCGGTATGTTGCACGGCCTCTTGGTTGGCGGTGGCAATCCGGGTGATTTCGATCAGGTTGCGCGAGATATCCTCGGCCACGCTGGTCTGCTCCTCGGCCGCCGTGGCGATCTGCCGGTTCATGTCGCGGATCGCCTCCACCGCCAGGGTGATGCGCTGCAGCATCTGCCCGGCCTGCTGCACCTGTTCGGCACCCTCCTCGCTACGCTGCTGGCCACTTTCGATAGCCTTGACCGCCTCCACCGCACCCGACTGCACGGCTTCGATGATCTGGTGAATTTCGGCGATCGACGCCGCAGTACGCTGGGCCAGGCTGCGCACCTCGTCGGCGACCACGGCAAAGCCACGCCCGGCCTCACCCGCGCGGGCCGCCTCGATGGCGGCATTGAGCGCCAGCAAGTTGGTCTGCTCGGCGATGCCACGGATCACCTCAAGCACTTTGCCGATGCGTGAGCTGTCGTTCTCAAGATTGCGGATCACTGCGGCGGTACCGGCGATCTCGCGATTGACTACGCCAATGGTGTCGATGGTCTGCTGCATCACCTGCTCGCCGGCCTGGGCGCTGTGGTCGGCCTCGTCGGCGGCCCGTGCAGCATCCGCTGCGTGGCGCGCCACTTCCTGGGCGGTGGCAGACATCTCGTGCATGGCCGTGGCCACTTGGTCGGTGCGTTGGAACTGGTCGTGGGTGCCACGGGCCATGTCACCGGCAATGGTGCGCAGCTGGCCACTGGCGCCCTCCAGTTCCTGGGCATTGTCCTTGAGGCGGCCAACGGTGTCGGCGAGGAAGTCGCGCAGGGTATTGGCAGCACGCGCCAGGCGGCCCAGTTCGTCTTCGCGACGGCTGTCGACGCGGGCGGCGAAGTGCCCCTGGCTGAGTTGCGCCACGTATTCGATCAGTTGGCGGATCGGCTCGATCAGGCTGCGGTTGAGCAGCCACAGGCTGAGCAGGCCGACCAGTAAGGCCGACCCCAGCATTACCAACACACCCAGCCACACGGTGCGTTCGGCACTGGCGTTGATCTGGGCGGCGCGGTCACGGGCCTCGGCGCGCAACTGCTCGACCAGCGCGCTCATCTGCTCACTGGCCGCCCGGTCGACCCCCTTCACCGCCTGGTCACCGGCTACCGGGTCCCCCCCGGCCGCCAGAAAGGCCTGACGCCCTTGTGCGTAGGCCTGGCCGAGCTGGCGATGGCTATCACGCAGCTGTTGCAGCGGTGCCTTGAGCTCTTCCTCGCTGCCGTCGATCAGTTGCCCGAGCAATTGCTGAACCTGCTGCTCACGGGCCTGGAACTGCTGCCAGTACTTGTCCAGCTCGGCAGGTTGGCGGCCGCGCAGCAGCACGTTTTTCCACTCCTGCACCTGGATCTTGAACTGCAGGTTGGCTTCATCGATCAATTGCGAAGCCCGCAGCGGCCCGTCCACCAGTTCACCATAGCCACGCACGCTGGAGGACAGGAACTGGAAGCACACCAGGGCGATCAGCAGCATCGCCGCCAGGCTGCTGCCCAGCAGGGTAAGAATTTGCACTCGAAGTGATTTACGCAACATCGCGGATCTCGGGAACAAGGAATAAGGGAACGGCGCGCCGTTGCAGCGCCGCGACAGACATCCTTGTCCTCGTTCGCAGGCCAAAAAAAAGCTGCCATCAATCGATAGCAGCCAGGTCGAGCACATACGCAACAGTTGCGATCCATACTCTCAGGCAATTGCTACAGAAATGTTACAGCTACACGACGCCTAGCCCGTGGTGAACTGCAACTCGGCCAGGCGAGCGTACAACGGGCTTTCCTCGATCAGCTGCCGATGGGTGCCGACCGCGACCACACGCCCCTTGTCGATCACCGCGATGCGGTCGGCGTGCTGCACCGTGGCCAGGCGATGGGCGATGACCAGCGTGGTACGCCCGGCCATCAGGCGCGGCAAGGCCTGCTGGATCAAGTGTTCGCTTTGCGCATCGAGGGCGCTGGTGGCTTCGTCGAGCAGCAGGATCGGCGCATCCACCAGCAGCGCCCGGGCGATTGCCAGGCGTTGCTTCTGGCCACCGGAAAGGCCAATGCCGCCCTCGCCCAGCGGCGTCTGGTAACCCTGCGGCAGTTGCCGGATGAACTCGTCGGCATGGGCGCCATGGGCCGCCGCCTCGACCTCGGCCACTGTCGCCTCGGGCCGGCCGTAGCGGATGTTGGCCTCGACCGTGCCGCGGAACAGCGACGGGTTCTGCGCCACCAGGGCGAACTGGCGGCGCAGGTCGTCCGGGGCCAGCGCCGTGATGGGTTGGCCGTCGAGCACGATGCGCCCCTGCTGTGGGTCGTAGAAGCGCAAAAGCAGGTCGAACAATGTCGACTTACCCGCCCCCGACGGCCCCACCAGCGCCAAGGTCTGGCCGGGTTCGATGGTCAGGCTGAGCTGGTCGATGGCAGCCACCGAGGGTCGCGAGGGATAGGCAAAGGTCACGTGCTGCAGTTCGATGCGTCCACTGGCGCGCTGCTGTGCCAGCAGCACGGGGGCCTCTGGGGCCAGGATCGTGCTATTCGCCGCCAGCAGCTCGGCGATGCGCTCGGCGGCCCCAGCGGCGCGCTGCAGCTCGCCGATCACTTCACTGAGCGTGCCAACGGCGCTGCCGACAATCAGGCTATAGAACACGAACGCCGCCAACTCGCCTGCAGAAATGCGCCCGGCGATCACATCCATGCCGCCCACCCACAGCATCACGCCCACCGCCCCCAACACCAGCACGATCACCAGCGTGATCAGCCAGGCACGCTGGGCAATACGTTGCCGGGCCACGGCAAACGCAGCCTCCACCGTACCGGCGAACATTTCACGGTCGCGCACCTGGTGGTTGTATGCCTGCACGGTCTTGATCTGCCCCAGGGTCTCCGCCACATAGCTGCCTACATCGGCCACCCGGTCCTGGCTCTGCCGCGACAGGCTGCGCACCCGTCGGCCAAACAACAGGATCGGTGCCAGCACCAGCGGCAATGCCACCACCACGATGCTGGTGAGCTTGGGGTTGGTGATGAACAGCAGCACCACGCCACCGATCACCATCAGTGCATTGCGCAGGAACATTGACAGCGAGGAGCCGATCACCGACTGCAACAAGGTCGTGTCGGCAGTCAGCCGCGACTGGATCTCAGCGCTGCGGTTGTCTTCGAAAAAGCCCGGATGCAAACCCACCAGGTGGTCGAAGACCGCGCGGCGGATGTCGGCAACGCAGCGCTCGCCAATCCACGACACCAGATAGAAGCGGCTGAACGTGCCAGTCGCCAGGGCCAGCACCAGCACCATGAACAGGCCGATGGTCTGGTTCAACTGGTGTGCTGAACGGGTCATGAAACCCTGGTCGACCAGCAGGCGGATACCCTGGCCCATGGACAGGGTGATGCCAGCGGTGACGATCAGCGCCAGCAATGCCAACAGCGCCTGGCGACGGTAAGGATGCATGAACTGCCAGGCCAGGCGCAGGGCACGGCGTTGGCGAAAGGAAGCCGAATCGGGCATGACATGAACCAGGAAAGCAGGAATATGAAGACTACCACTCATCCACCCAGGCAGTGCCTATAGCCCATCGTTCTAACGGGCCTCTGGAGCTTTGCTGCGCTTTCTGCTGGACTGTGCAGGCCTTGGTGCACACGATAACTTTTGTAACAGGCCAGTCACGGCGCAGGTTTAACCTGGGCCTGAACCTGATGAGGAGATATTCAATGAGCTTGCAACATGGCAGCGACACTGTGAAACCGCAGAACAAGCCACAACCCAAGGCCTGTGGTTCGATCATCGACGCCCAGGGCCGCGAGATCGAGATCACCGAGCAGATGATCCAGCAGGCCTGCAAGGACCTGGAAGACAGCCGCGTGAAAAAACTTCACCACGGCTGAAGTGCGGACTTTTTGAAACCCGGCTTGATGCCGGGTTTTTTATGTGTTGGCCGTGCTCAGGCCAGCACGCCCCCCAGGGCATTGACCATCTGCGCCAGCTGCGGCGCTTCGCCCCGCACGCGCACCGCCAGCCCTTCGATCTCCCGGCGCGGTGGATACTGCTTGCGCAGCTGGTCGAACGCCGCACGCTGCTCGGCCACATCGTCACTCAGGCTGCGACGGAAATCGGCATCGTCACGTCGCGGGTCATATACCGCCCGGCACAGCGTCGCCAAGGCCCAGGCAGGCTCTGCGGTGCCGTCCAGCTCGATTTGCGCCAACGGCGCAGGCGGCAGCAGGTCGGCCAGCTGGACCTGTTCGGCCTCGCCCAGGTGGCGGCACAAGGCCTGATAGATCTGCGCCGTGCCACGCTGGCGGCCATCCAGGCTATAACCGGCAATATGTGGCGTGGCCAGGGTGCACAGGTCTGCCAGTTGCAGGTCGACCTGCGGCTCGCCTTCCCAGACATCGAGCACTGCGTGCACGTCTTCGCGATCCAGCAGCAGCTCGCGCAGCGCTGCGTTGTCCACCACCGGCCCGCGGCTGGCGTTGATCAGCCAGGCACCGGGGCGCAGCTGCGCCAGCTGGGCTGCACCGAGCAGGTGCCAGGTTGGATACTCACCGCCGCGCTGCAGCGGGGTGTGCAGGCTGATCACGTCGCACTGCTCGAGGATGGTCGCGAGGCTGACGAAGTCGCCGCCCTCGGTGGCCTGGCGCAGCGGGTCGCATACCAGCACCTTCCAGCCCAGGCCGTGCAACACGCGCACCAGGCGGCCACCGACTTCGCCGGCGCCGACCACCCCATAGGTGCGTTGCGCCAGTACCGCGCCGTCCAGGTCGGCCAGGGTCAGCAGGCTACCCAGTACGTAATCGACCACGCCACGGGCATTGCAGCCCGGCGCGCTGCTCCAGTGAATACCGGCTTCGGCGAAGTAGTCGAGGTCCAGGTGGTCGGTGCCAATGGTGCAGGTGCCGACGAAGCGCACCTTGCTGCCTTCGAGCAGTTGCCGGTCGACCTTGGTCACCGAGCGCACCAGCAGCACATCGGCGTCCCTGACGCTGGCGGCGTCGAGGCTGCGGCCGGGATAACGGCGGATCTCGCCGAAGCCTGCGAAAAAGGCATCGAGCAGCGGGATATTCTCGTCGGCAACTATCAGCATGGCGCTCTCCTGTCTGGGGAGCGCAGTGTAGGCGCTACGCGAGGTGTGTTCCAGCGTGGTTCAGTCGGCTTTCTTGCGGATCCAGTACAGGTAGGTGCCGGCTTCTTCCTGCTGCCCGAGCAATTCGTGGCCGAGGAAGTTGCAGAACTTGGGGATGTCGCGGCGGGTCGACGGGTCGGTGGCGATGACCTTGAGCAGGCCGCCAGCGGCCAGGTTGCGTACGTGCTGGTGCAGCATCATCACCGGCTCCGGGCAGTTGAGGCCGGTGGCGTCGAGGATGGCATCGGGGGTGAAATCAGTCATGGGGGGCTCCGCAAATGATCGCTATTGTGGCGCATCGCGCCACCAGGACCAATAGCCATTCATGAGGCCCACCTCTGACTGCTCTTGCTCTTGCTCTTGCTCTTGCTCTTGCTCTTGCTCTTGCTCTGCTTTTGCTCTTGCTCTGCTTTTGCTTCTAAGCGCGCGGTAGTTCAGGCGACGCAAATTGCGACTTCAGGAGGCCGAACGCAGGCGTCTGGAGGGCCAGGGTGCGTAGCACCCCTTCGGCGCAGCCGAAGGCGCGAGATGTAGACTTGCGCAGCAAGTCGTAGGCCGCGCGGGCCCGGAGGGCGCCGGAGTGAGGGGACCCCGGAGCGAAGCGCAGGGGCCGGATGATGGGAGCCGGGGTTTTTGGTTACTTTTTGCCCAGTCAAAAAGTGACCCGCCGTAAGGGCGGAAAGGTGACTCAGCGCCACCTTGGCAAATGAATGTTGACCTGATGCAAAGGCCCACTTCTCCAAAAGCCAAAAGCCAAAAGCCAAAAGAAAAAGCTCGACTGCGGTGGTTTTGTTTCACTCAAGTACATTCATTTGCGATGGCGACGCACAATCACCCTTCCGCCCTTACGGCGGGTCACTTTTTGACGGGGCAAAAAGTAACCAAAAACCCCTCGCTCCCATCATCCGGCCCCTGCGCTTCGCTCCGGGGTCCCCTCACTCCGGCGCCTTCCGGGCCCGCGCGGCCTACGACTTGCTACGCAAGTCTACATCTCGCGCCTTCGGCTACGCCGAAGGGGTGCTGCGCACCCTGGCCCTCCAGACGCCTGCGTTCGGCCTCCTGAAGTCGCAATTTGCGTCGCCTGAACTACCGCGCGCTCAGAAGCAAAAGCAGAGCAAAAACAGAGCAGAAGCAGTACGGCGGTCAACGTGGTTTGAGGTCCAACCTGCGCAGGTGACACGTCACTTCCTCGCGGTCGTGATATAGCTGCTTACAGGCAATCGACACCTTGACCTTGCGCGCCTTGAACGTTGCCTCCATACGGTCCAGCAACCGGCGCACCTCGGCATAACGCTGCTTCATCGGCAACTTCAGGTTGACGATCGCCTCACGGCACAACCCCTCGCCCAGCCAGGTCTCGATCAACGAAGTAGTACGCGCCGGCTTCTCGACGATATCGCAGACCATCCAGTCCACCGGCTGCTTCGGCTGCCAGGTGAAACCATCTGCCATCAAGTGTTGTACCAGCCCGGTGTCCATCAGGCTTTCAGCCATTGGCCCGTTGTCGATGGCGGTCACCAGCATGCCACGGCGCACCAGCTGGTAAGTCCAGCCACCCGGCGAAGCACCCAGGTCGACCCCGGTCATATCGTCATTCAGGCGCTGTTCCCACTTCTCGCGCGGGATGAACTGGTGCCAGGCCTCCTCCAGCTTGAGGGTCGAACGGCTGGGCGCCTCACGCGGGAATTTCAGGCGCGGGATACCCATCGGCCACAGCGCGCTGTTGTTCGCCTCGGCCACGCCAACGAAAACCCGGCGGCCGCTGATGAAAGTCAGCAGCAGGCGCGGCAGGCTCGCGTTGTCGACCAGGCGGCCGGCCTTTTCCAGGGCCTTGCGCAGCGGTACTTCGAACTTGCGGCAGAAGGTCGACAGCTCCTTGCCTTCGTTGCTGTCCAGCACCTCCAGCCACAGGCTGCCGAACACCGGGAGCTCGGCCAGATGCGCCAGCAGCACGCTGATGCGGTCAGTTTCCGGCAACTCGATATACGTGCCTCGCGCCCACTGGCGCGGGAAGATCAATTGCGCAAAGCGCAGCTGTGCCATCAGGCGTTCGGCACCTTCGGCCTCGGCGCAGACGAACTCGGCACAAGCGCTCTGCGGCTTGCCCTTGGCATAACCGGCCACACCCAGCTGGGCGGCGTGTTCGCTGATCTCGGCGCAGACCTCACCCTCGAAACCGGGCCGGCAATGCATGAACAGGGTATTCATCTCTCACTCCACTACGGCTGACGCACCACGGGCGCCGGCAGGGCGGCGATGATAAAGGAAGATCGGAACCTGCGACATGCCCCGCCGGTCCAGAAAAGAGTCAGGGGCAGCAAACAGAGCTAACCTGACCCTTCAGCCTGGCCCGTGCCGTGCGGGCCGAAACAGCGCGGTGGCACCGGCCATCCAGCCGTGCCGGGCCCCCGCCGCACAAGGAGTTGGCAATGCCCTCGCTCGATAGCCTGAATACCCTCCAGACCCTCCAGGTGGCTGACCGCACCTACCACTACTACAGCCTCGCCGAAGCCGGCCGGCAGCTGGGCGACCTGCAGCGCCTGCCCATGTCGCTCAAGGTACTGCTGGAAAACCTGCTGCGCTGGGAAGACGGCAAGACCGTCGGCACCGATGACCTGCGCGCCCTCGCCGGCTGGCTGCAGGAACGTCGCTCCGACCGCGAAATCCAGTACCGCCCGGCGCGGGTGCTGATGCAGGACTTCACGGGTGTGCCAGCAGTCGTCGACCTGGCCGCCATGCGCGCCGCCATGGCCAAGGCCGGCGGTGATCCGCAGCGGATCAACCCGCTGTCGCCGGTGGACCTGGTGATCGACCACTCGGTGATGGTCGACCGCTACGCCACGCCACAGGCCTTCACCCAGAACGTCGACATCGAAATGCAGCGCAACGGCGAACGTTATGCCTTCCTGCGCTGGGGCCAAAGTGCATTCGACAACTTCCGCGTGGTACCGCCGGGCACTGGCATCTGCCACCAGGTCAACCTGGAATACCTCGGGCGCACGGTATGGACCCGCGACGACGATGGCCGCACCTATGCCTTCCCCGACACGCTGGTCGGCACCGACTCGCACACCACCATGATCAACGGCCTTGGCGTACTCGGCTGGGGCGTCGGCGGCATCGAGGCGGAAGCGGCCATGCTCGGCCAGCCGGTGTCGATGCTGATACCGGAAGTGATCGGCTTCAAGCTCACCGGCAAGCTGCGCGAAGGCATCACCGCCACCGACCTGGTACTGACCGTCACGCAGATGCTGCGCAAGAAAGGCGTCGTCGGCAAATTCGTCGAGTTCTACGGCGACGGCCTGGCCGACCTGCCGTTGGCCGACCGTGCGACCATCGCCAACATGGCACCGGAGTACGGCGCGACCTGTGGCTTCTTCCCGGTCGATGAGGTCACTCTCGACTACCTGCGGCTGTCGGGCCGCCCAAGCGAATCCGTGGAACTGGTCGAGCAGTATTGCAAGGCACAAGGCCTGTGGCGCCTGCCAGGGCAAGAACCGCTGTTCAGCGACACACTGGCCCTGGACATGCATGACGTCGAGGCCAGCCTGGCCGGGCCCAAGCGGCCACAGGACAGGGTTGCCCTGGGACAGGTAAGCCAGGCCTTCGACCACTTCATCGAGTTGCAACCCAAACCGCTGGCCAAAGAGGTCGGGCGCCTGGAGAGTGAAGGGGGTGGCGGTGTGGCGGTCGGCAACGCCGATCAGGCCGGCGAAATCGCCTACAGCCATGAAGGCCAGAACTACACCCTGCGCGACGGCGCTGTGGTCATCGCCGCGATTACCTCGTGCACCAACACTTCCAACCCCAGCGTGATGATGGCGGCCGGCCTGCTGGCGAAAAAGGCCCTGGAAAAAGGCCTGCAACGCAAGCCCTGGGTCAAGAGTTCACTGGCCCCTGGCTCCAAGGTGGTGACCGACTATTACCAGGCTGCGGGGCTCACCCCATACCTTGACCAGCTTGGCTTCGACCTGGTCGGCTATGGCTGCACCACCTGCATCGGCAACTCAGGGCCATTGGACGAAGCCATCGAAAAAGCCATCGCCAGCGCCGACCTCACGGTCGCGTCGGTCCTCTCGGGCAACCGCAACTTCGAAGGCCGCGTGCACCCGCTGGTCAAGACCAACTGGCTGGCCTCGCCTCCGCTGGTAGTGGCCTACGCGCTGGCCGGCAGCGTGCGCGTCGACCTGACCCAGGATGCGCTGGGGACGGACAACGACGGCAAACCCGTCTACCTGCGCGATATCTGGCCCAGCCAGCAGGAAATCGCCGACGCCGTGGCCAAGGTCGACACGGCCATGTTCCACAAGGAATACGCCGAAGTCTTCGCCGGCGATGCTCAATGGCAGGCCATTGCAGTACCGCAGGCGGCGACTTACGTATGGCAGGACAGTTCTACCTACATCCAGCACCCACCGTTCTTCGACGATATCGGCGGGCCGCTGCCCGAGATCAAGGACATCCACGGTGCACGCATCCTCGCCCTGCTCGGCGACTCGGTGACCACCGACCACATCTCCCCGGCCGGCAACATCAAGGCCGACAGCCCCGCCGGGCGTTACCTGCGCAGCAAGGGGGTGGAGCCTCGGGACTTCAACTCCTACGGTTCACGGCGCGGCAACCACGAAGTGATGATGCGCGGCACCTTCGCCAATATCCGCATCCGCAACGAGATGCTGGCCGGCGAGGAAGGTGGCAACACCGTGCACGTGCCCAGCGGTGAAAAGCTTTCGATCTATGACGCCGCCATGCGTTATCAGGCCGAGGGCACGCCGCTGGTGGTCATCGCCGGCCAGGAATACGGCACCGGCTCCAGCCGTGACTGGGCGGCCAAGGGCACCAACCTGCTGGGGGTCAAGGCGGTGCTGGCAGAAAGTTTCGAACGCATCCACCGCTCCAACTTGGTGGGCATGGGCGTGCTGCCGCTGCAGTTCAAGGCCGGGCAGGACCGCAAGCAATTGGCGCTCACGGGCAAGGAACAGATCGACCTGCTGGGGCTCGACGGTGCCCAGATCACACCGGGCATGAGCCTGCCCCTGCGCATTACCCGTGAGGATGGGCAACAACAGCAGATCGAGGTGCTGTGCCGGATCGACACGCTCAATGAGGTGGAGTACTTCAAGTCAGGTGGGATCTTGCACTATGTGCTGCGGCAGATGATTCGCAGCTGATTGGCTTGGGTGTTGTGGCGCGTAGATCGAGCGCCGCGAGGGCGGCGCTCGATCTACGCGCGACAACAGAAAACGACGTCAGGCACGCGGCAGTAGCACTTTGATGGCCGGTCAGTCATCATGCACCCGATTTGTAACCAAACGGTCACAAACATAGGCCAACTGCTGCGAACGCCGAGGTTCGCATAACGCACCTGCAGTAGCGGCCATTTGCCCCAGGTCAAGTAAATTAAATATCCATTCAATAAAACCAGTGGCTTGCCGATATCAGTCGAAAGCCTTACGGACTATTTCAGCTCATGCGTAACAACCAGCCGATTACCCAGAGGGAACGGACCTTCCCTGCCCAACAACGGTTGATCTCCACCACCAATGCCAAGGGTGTGATCACCTACTGCAACGATGCATTCGTCGAGATCAGCGGTTTCACCCGCGAAGAGCTGAATGGTGCACCCCACAACCTGGTGCGCCACCCGGATGTGCCGACTGCGGTGTTTGCCCACATGTGGCAAACCCTCAAGCAAGGCTTGCCGTGGATGGGCATCGTCAAGAACCGTTGCAAATCCGGCGATCACTACTGGGTAAATGCCTACGTCACGCCGATATTCGAGAACAACCAGGTCGTTGGCTTCGAGTCGGTGCGGGTAAAGCCTAGCGCCGAGCAGATCCGCCGTGCCGAAGCCCTGTACCAGCGCATCAACGACGGCAAGACGGCCATCCCGCGCCGCGATCGCTGGCTGCCGGTGCTGCAGGACTGGCTGCCGTTCATCCTGGTCAGCCAGGTCGGTTTCCTGATTGGCAACTGGCTCGGTCACTCGTGGGGCTTCGCACTGGCCGCCGGCCTGTCGGTACCGCTCGGCCTGCTCGGCCTGAGCTGGCAACAGCGTGGCCTGAAGCGCCTGCTGCGCCTGGCAGAACAGACCACCTCCGACCCGCTGATCGCACAGATGTACACCGACAGCCGTGGGGTACAGGCACGCCTGGAGATGGCCATGCTCAGCCAGGACGCGCGCATGAAGACCTGCCTGACCCGCCTGCAGGACAGCGCCGAGCACCTTAGTGACCAGGCGCGTCAGTCCGATGCGCTGGCGCACAAGAGCTCCTCGGGCCTGGAGCGCCAGCGCGTGGAGACAGAACAGGTCGCCGCCGCGGTCAACCAGATGGCGGCCACCACTCAGGAAGTGGCCAACCACGTGCAACGCACCGCAGACGCTACCCAGGAAGCCAACCGCCTGACCAGCCAGGGTCGGCAGATCGCCGGGGAAACCCGCGACGCCATCGAACGCCTGTCGAGCGCCGTCGGCGAAACCGGCCAGACCGTGACCCAGCTGGCCAAGGACAGCGACGAGATTGGCGGCGTGGTCGATGTGATCAAAGGCATCGCCGACCAGACCAACCTGCTGGCACTCAACGCTGCAATCGAAGCGGCCCGTGCCGGCGAGATGGGCCGTGGTTTTGCCGTGGTCGCCGACGAGGTACGCCAGCTGGCCCAACGCACCGCCGAATCGACCGGGCAGATCCACGGCCTGATCGCCAAGCTGCAACAGACCGCCAACAACGCCGTGCAGACCATGGAAACCGGCCACCGTCAGGCCCAGGAAGGCGTTGACCGCGTCATGCAGGCCGACCAGGCTCTGGTCGGCATCAGCGAAGCCGTGGCCAATATCACTGACATGGCGACCCAGATTGCCGCCGCCACCGAAGAGCAGACCGCAGTGGCCGACGAGATCAGCCGCAACATCAGCACCATCGCGGAACTGGCCGACCAGACAGCCGAGCAAGCGCAGCATTCGGCGCAGCTCAGCGAAGAGCTGACCGTCACTGCCGGCAGCCAGTATTCGCTGGTGGAGCGGTTCAACCGCTAGTTCAGGCCCACGCCGTCATTGCAGGAGCAGCCTTGCGGCCCGTTCGCAGCGCAAGCCGCTTCTGCATGACGGGCAAAGGCGCATTACCAGTCCAGGCCAAGCCGGCTCTCGAAGTAGCGCTCGCTGCCCGTCAACGGGTCGACAAACCGCAAGCTTTGCGCCAGCAGCTTCAACGGCCGCTGATAGTCGTCCTCTTCCTTGAGCAACTCGGGATAGAACGGGTCGTTGCAGATCCCTGCCCCCAACGCCGCCATGTGCACACGCAGCTGATGTGTCTTGCCCGTTACCGGCGACAGGCCGTAGCGCCACCACTCGCCATTCGTCTCCAGCACATCGGCGAAGGTCTCGCTGTTGGCCTCCCCTGGCACTTCATGCATGCGGAAGAACGGCTCGCCGTGCACCAGGCGACTTTTGTGCACCAAGGGGAATGCATGCTGCGGCAAGGCGGCAGCGATGGCCTGATAACGCTTGTCGATCCGCCGCTCCGGAAACAACCGTTGATATGCGCTGCGCGTCTGCGGATTGGCGGAAAACAGCACCAACCCGGCGGTGTGCCGATCGATGCGGTGCAGCGGGACCAGATGCGGGTTGTCCAGGCGCCGGATCAGGCGCCGCAAAAGGGTCTGCTCGACGTACTCCCCGGTGGGCGTCACCGGCAGAAAGTGCGGTTTATCGGCCACTACCAGGTGCTCATCAACATGCAGGATGGTCTCCTGCACCGGAATCGGCCGCTCGTTGAGTACTTCGCGAAAATAGTGAACGCGCATGCCGCGAAGGTAGGGCATGTCGGCGGCAATTGCCCTGCCTTCGGCATCGAGCACCCGCCCTCGAGCGAAGCGGTCAAGCCACTGCGCACGCTCGATCGCCTTGAAATGGTCGCACAGGCAATCGAGTACCGTGGCCCAGTTGCCGGGTGGCAGGCAGAGCGTGCTGGCTTGCTGGCGGGCGGGGTCGAAAGGCGTGGTCATGGCAGGGCTCGAGCAATCAAAGCCGCACATTATCCCCCAAGCCCGGCGCCTCAACCAGTCTCCACTATCCTCTCGCTATGTGCCTTCAACCAGCGCAATACCTGCACCGGCTCCCAGCGCCCGGGGTCATAGAGCGCATAGATCAGGCCTTGGTAACCCACGACATCCAGCCCGCGATGGTAACCGGCACGCTGGAACAAGGCCTCGATTTCTGCAAAACAGGTGTTGAAATGCACCTTTGCGAAGGGCGTGCGGTCATCGGTGACCAAGCCTTCGAGACGCAATTCCAGCACGGCGTCGCACACCCGCTCCACCGGCATACGGTTGACGCTGTACTTGAGTTGCTCGACGTTGAGCATGATCCACCTCGACACTGTATTTATATACAGCATACGTAGCGCGACACCGCTGCGTCAATCGTCTCGGCCCCTACTGCAAGCCGGGCAGGTAGCCCGTACCCTTGCGAATGGTCAGCACCTGACGGCGCGGCGCGGCCACCGATACCGACAAGTGAACCCATCTGTCGAACTCCAGAATCAACTGGTCGAACGCCAAGTCACTCTCACTGACCTGCCTGACCACTTCCCGGTTGTCTATGCCCCGCACGGTGAAATCCGCAGCCAGGCCTTTCACGTGCTGGCTGCCTGGCGCCCCGCCGACGAGCAGATTCAGCGCCTCGCTGCGGTATCCACTGCTGACGATCACGGGGCGCCCGAACATCTCCCGAACCTGCTCAAGCACCTGGCAAAGCAGGTGCAGATTACCCAGGACTTCAGGCGGAGGAATATTGTCCAGTCCCTTTCTCGCGGCAACTTGCGAAGCAATCAGTTCTTCCAGGGCGAAATGTGGCGTGATCAGCATGATGAGGCTCTCGATGACAATGCAAAAGTACCGATGACCATTCAACGGTGAGGCATCATCATTTCTGGCCCGAGGCCGTGCACGAGGGCAATCATTCCCTCCTGCCTGTTATTGGTGAAGAAAAGCCACTACCTGTTCGGCATCGAAGGGCCAAGCAAGCTCTGCAGACGTGTCGCTGCGCCGCAACACCGGAATGATCAAACCGTACCGCTCGAACAAGGCCTGGTCATCGGCGATATCGACCAACTCGATCAGCAAGCCATGTTCGACAAAGGGCATCAGCACGGCTTCGGCCACTTCGCACAAGTGGCACCCGACGGTGCCGAAGAGTTGGCATTCAGGCAGCATGTGGGGCAACACCCGATTTGACTGTAGGAAGAAACTTATTCTAAGTCCGTCCTGCCCCCTGTGCACCTGACCCTGCTCAATCCTGGCTGGTGGCGCCGATCCGGTGCAGCGACAAGTCTGCACCCTGAAACTCCTGTTCATGGCTCAAGCGCAGGCCATGCACCTGGCGAATCAGGCCGTACACGGCGAAACCACCGATCAGTGCGAGCAGGACGCCTGCCAGGCTGCCCAGCAGCTGGCTGACCAGGCTGACCCCACCCATGCCACCCAGAGCCGCCTGGCCAAACACGCCGCAGGCGATGCCGCCCCACAGGCCGCAAAGCCCGTGCAGCGGCCAGACACCGAGCACATCGTCGACCTTCCAGCGATTCTGCGCAGCGGTGAAGCTCCAGACAAACAGTACCCCCGCCACCAGCCCGGTAGCCAAAGCGCCAACGGGGTGCATCAGGTCAGAGCCGGCACAGATCGCCACCAGCCCTGCCAACGGCCCGTTGTGCAGGAAGCCCGGGTCGTTGCGCCCGGCCAGCAAGGCTGCCAAGGTGCCGCCGACCATGGCCATCAGCGAATTGATCGCTACCAGGCCACTGACACCTTGCAAGGTCTGGGCGCTCATCACGTTGAAGCCGAACCAGCCGATGATCAGGATCCATGAGCCCAATGCCAGGAATGGAATGCTCGAGGGTGCGAAGGCCACCAGCCGGCCGTCGCGGTAGCGCCCCCGCCGGGCGCCCAGCAACAGCACCGCGGCCAGCGCCAGCCAGCCGCCCATGGCATGCACGACCACCGAGCCGGCAAAATCATGGAACGGCGCACCAAAGCTGGCCTGCAGCCAGGCCTGCACGCCGAAATTGCCGTTCCACACCACGCCTTCGAAAAAGGGGTAGATGAACGCAACGATCAACGCGGTGGCGCATAGCTGCGGCGCGAAGCGCGCACGTTCGGCGATCCCCCCCGAGATGATCGCCGGAATCGCGGCTGCGAAGGTCAGCAGGAAAAAGCATTTGACCAGCGCATAGCCGTGGTCGGTGGCCAGTTGCGACGCCGGTTGCAGGAAATTCACGCCATAGGCGATCCAGTAGCCGATGAAGAAATACACCAACGCGGAAATGGCGAAATCGCTGAGGATCTTCGACAGCGCGTTGACCTGGTTCTTGTGGCGCACGGTGCCCACTTCGAGAAAGGCGAAGCCGGCGTGCATGGCGAGCACCAGAATGGCGCCCATCAGGATGAACAGGGTGTTGGAGCCGTGGACCAGGGAGTCCATTGCGCTGTGCATGTTTTCCATGAAAGAGGCAGACCTGCTGAAAAAGCACCAGGACAGTTCAAGAACCTGCATCCCTGCACCGAATCGGTGCCAGCGTTTGCCCTGTTTTGCCGAACCGGGCGCGGCCTGCGTGGTTTTTTCTTGGGTTTGTCGTGGATTGGGTTAAGGTTTATCGGTATCCGTCAGGGTCGACGCCCTGGTTCGGCGCACCGCTGCGGGCTACGCCCCGCGTTGTGGCAAGTTTCAGTAGCAAGGCCCATACCAGCGCCGCTAGTGAACCTTCCATACACCCGGTCACTCGAATGACCTACAGACCTGTACACCTACAATAGGGAGAGCCCCATGGCCAGCAAATCGGCAAAGACTGCACAAGAGATATTGATGGCTGACTTCCAAGCCTTGGTTCGCGATACCGAGCGCTTGCTGGCCGATACTGCCAACCTCGCCGGCGACCAGGCCGATGAACTGCGCGAGCAGATCCACGAGCGTCTGACCCAAGCCCGTGAAACCTTGCAGCTGACTCAGGATTCAGTGCGCGAGCGCGGCCAGGCAGCGCTCGGTAGCGCCGAACAGTACGTCCAGGAGACACCCTGGCAGGCCATTGGTATTGCCGCAGGCGTCGGCCTGCTGATCGGCCTGCTGGCCAATCGGCGCTGAGGAGTCCCCATGGACAATGACAGCATTGGCACCAGCGCTTCCGGCAAGCGCCTGGGCGCGGCACTGCTGGGGTTGCTGCACAGCCACATCGAACTGTTCGGCATCGAACTGCAGGAGCAGAAAGCACGCACCCTGAGCCTGCTGCTGTTCGCCGGCCTGGCACTGGTGTTCGCACTGCTGCTGCTGACGGCCTTGTCCGGCTTGCTGCTGGTGCTGCTGTGGGACAGCTATCGGCTGGCTGGCATCATTGGCCTGTGCGTGTTCTATGGCGCGGCTGCGCTGTATTGCGGCCTGCGCCTCAAAGCGGCTGTGTTCGATGAGTCGTCACCGTTCGGTGCGACCCTCGACGAACTGGCCAAGGACCGGGAGCGCCTGTTGCCATGAGCCTGCCAGAACTTCCGAATACCCGTAATCCACGGGAGCTGCGCAAGGCGCTGCTACGCCTGCGCATGGAAATGCACCGCCAGGAGATCCGCCATGAGTCCGGCCAGCTGCTGCAACCCTTGCAGCGCCTGCGCGGCATGGGCAGCTCGCTGCATGACGGGTTGGGTATCAAGCACGCGCCGTTGTGGGGCATCGGGGCCGTCGTGGCACTGGGCTTTCTCACCGGCAAAGGGGTACGCAGCGGTAACCTGGGCCGCCTGGTCCGGCTGGGAACCAGCTTGTTGCCGCTGGTGCGCCTGTACCTGCAAGGCAACCGTCGCCCTTGAACGTCATGACCGGCCCCCTGCCCAGGGCCGGTCACGATGTTCCTCTTGCACGCCTGCTCGCGACGCTGGAAGCTATCCCTCTCGATCGACAGGAGACCGCGCCTTGGACTGGCACACCCTGCTCACCCGCGAGCGCCTTGGCAAAGCGCTCTATAGCGCCGAAGAACTGGGCCGCAGCCCGTTTCACAAAGACCATGACCGGATCATCTTCTCAGGGGCCTTTCGCCGCCTCGGGCGCAAGACCCAGGTCCACCCCGTCACCAGCAACGACCATATCCACACGCGCCTGACCCATTCCCTGGAGGTCAGCTGCGTAGGCCGCTCACTGGGCATGCGTGTCGGTGAAACACTGCGCAGCAGCCTGCCCGAATGGTGCGAGCCCAGCGACCTGGGCATGATCGTGCAGTCGGCCTGCCTGGCTCACGACATTGGCAACCCACCGTTCGGCCACTCCGGTGAAGACGCCATTCGCCACTGGTTCCAGCAGGCCGCCGGGCGTGGCTGGCTGGACGACATGAGCGACGACGAACGCGCCGACTTCCTCAATTTCGAAGGCAACGCGCAAGGCTTTCGTGTGCTCACCCAGCTCGAGTACCACCAGTTCGATGGCGGCACCCGGCTCACCTACGCCACCCTTGGCACTTACCTCAAGTACCCTTGGACTGCCCGGCATGCCGATGCCCTGGGGTACAAGAAGCACAAGTTCGGCTGCTACCAGAGCGAACTGCCACTGCTTGAACAGATTGCCCGCAAGCTCGGCCTGCCGCAGCTTGAAGAACAGCGCTGGGCGCGCCATCCGCTGGTGTACCTGATGGAAGCGGCAGATGACATCTGCTACGCCCTGATTGACCTGGAAGACGGCCTGGAGATGGAGCTGCTGCACTACGCCGAAGTCGAGGCGCTGCTGCTCGACCTGGTCGGCGATGACCTGCCGGAGACCTATCGACAGCTTGGCCCTGCCGACTCCCGCCGACGCAAACTGGCCATACTGCGAGGCAAAGCCATCGAGCACCTGACCAATGCCGCTGCCCACGCCTTTGTCGAGCAGCAGCAAGCACTGTTGAGCGGTCGCCTGAGCGGTGACCTGGTCGAGCACATGCACGGCCCGGCCAAGCGTTGCGTACTGCAGGCCAAGGCTATGGCGCGAAACAAGATTTTCCAGGACAAGCGCAAGACGCTGCATGAAATTGGCGCATACACCACGCTGGAAATCCTCCTCAACACGTTCTGCGCTGCCGCCCTGGAACAGCATGGCGGCCGCACGCCGTCATTCAAGAGCCGCCGCGTGCTGGACCTGATCGGCAACAACGCCCCCAACCCGCACGACTCTTTGCACCAGGCGTTCCTGCGTATGATCGACTTCATCGCAGGCATGACCGACAGTTATGCAAGTGACATGGCTCGGGAAATGACCGGGCACTCGAGCCTGAGCTAAGGGCAAGGCGTCGCTCAGCACATACCGAGCGACGCCCTTATCTAAGAAACGTCCTACAAACCCTACCGCCTTATAAACAACGTATACACAAAAGAACAAAACGCACCCAAAACGCCTTTGATGACGAAGTAAATTCTTACACTTCGTGGCTCAATTTGTTTTCCGCTGTAAGCCGTTTCCCATATATATCGAATTACCTATCCACTCGCCCCCGTCGACTTGCAACTGGGGTAAGGTGCCACCCTGCCTCCGCCATTCGCTGCAGGGAACTTGAACATGAATAGCGTATTTATCGTCGATGACCATCCAGTCATCCGCCTTGCTGTCCGTATGTTGCTGGAAAACCAGAACTACAAAGTCGTGGGTGAATCGGACAATGGCGTAGATGCCATACAGATGATTCGTGAAACCCAGCCAGAACTGGTGATCCTGGATATCAGCATTCCCAAACTCGACGGTCTTGAGGTGCTTTCGCGCTTCCAGGGCATGGCCCTGCCGCTGAAAATCCTGATACTCACCGCACAGACACCGGCATTGTTCGCGATGCGCTGCATGCACTCCGGCGCCGCAGGTTATGTATGCAAACAGGAAGACCTGAGCGAACTGCTCAGTGCAATCAAGGCCGTACTGGCTGGCTATAACTATTTTCCCAGCCAGGCGATACACAATGACCACGCAACAGCTGACGCAGACCTGCAACTTTTCCGACTCGTTAACGACCGAGAACTGATGGTCCTGCAACTTTTCGCCCAAGGCCGCAGTAACCAGGAGATCGCCAAGGGCATGTTCATCAGCAACAAGACCGTCAGTACCTACAAAAAGCGGCTCATGCAGAAATTGCAGGTCGACACCTTGGTCGACCTGATTGAAATGGCTAAACGCAACGCGCTGGTCTGAGGTTTTCGATGCTGCATCTGATCACTTGCCTGGGGTTCGTCCTGGCCTTCGCCTGCGACCTGGCGCAGGCTTCATCCCAGGATGTCGAGACCTATACCCTGCTGGCCCGCTCTTCGGCGATGCCGCTCAATCCGCCACTGACTGAACAGCAAAAGAAGTGGCTGATGGGTCGCCATAGCCTGACCCTGGGCACCTCGGCGCCCGACTACCCACCCTTCGACATCACCAGTGGCGGGCAGATCTACCAGGGCCTCACGGCCGAATATGCAAGCCTGATCGGCAGGGCACTGAACCTGCCGGTCAAGGTCATGCGCTACCCGCACAGGCAGGCAGCGCTGCAGGCGCTCAAACGTGGCGAAATCGACCTGCTCGGCAGCGCCAATGGTTACGAAGCGACAACCGAAGGCGTGACACTTTCGCACCCTTATGCGGTTGATCAACCCGTGCTGGTCACCCGGGAAGATGAAATGCGTGCCCTCAATGGCGGCCTGCCTGGCATGCGCCTGGGCATGCTCTACCACTACCTGCCGCAGGAGGAAGTCCAGGCTACCTACCCCAATGCCGAGGTGCTGGTTTTCGGCTCATCCACCCAGGCCCTCAACGCCGTGGCCTTTGGCCAGGCGGATGTGTTCGTCGGCGATACCATTTCGACCCATTACCAGCTCAACCGCGGGCACCTGCCACGGTTGCGCTTGGCCAGTTTCGGCCAACACGAGAACTTCGGTTTCAGTTTCGCCATGCGCACCGAGGATGTGCAGCTCAAAGAGCTGGTCGATGCAACCCTCGACCGCCAGTCCAGCTCACTGCGGGCCAGTATTCTCAAGCGCTGGAGCGCTGGCAGCGACCTGCTGCTGAGCAATCGCCAGCTGCAGTTGACGGCAGACGAGGAGCAGTGGCTGCGCAGCCATCCGGTCATGCAGGTCGCGATTGACGAAACGGCAGCTCCCCTTTCCTATTTCGATGGCAACGGCCATTTTCGCGGAATAACGGCCGACCTGCTGGACCTGATACGCCTGCGAACCGGCCTGCGCTTTCAGGTCCAGCGGGCCAATGGCATTGCCGACATGCTCGCACGGCTTGAAGACGGGCGTGTAGACATGATTGCCGCCCTTGCCAGCGACGGCATCGACGACAAAAGCCTGCGTTTGAGCCGGCCGTACCTCGAAAGCCCCCACGTGCTGGTCACCCGTGCCCATGACGAGCGGTTCAGTTCGCTGGAGCAGCTGAGCCAGCGTCGTATCGCCATCTCCCGCTACAGCAACATGGACGACCTGCTGGCGAGCCACTTCCCACAGATCGGCTGGATCGAGACCGAAAGCCCCTATTATTCGGTAGCGCTGCTAAACAGTGGTGCCGTCGATGCCGTGATCACACCATTGATTGACGCCAACCACGCCCTTGCCGTCAATACCAACCTGGTCATACGCAGCACGGTGGGCAGCGAGCCAGCCAACTTCGCGATGGCGACCCGCGAACAGGACAAAGCCCTTGCCAGCATGCTCGACAAAGCCCTGCTGAGCATCTCGCCGGAAGAACTGGGGGTGATCAACAATCGCTGGCGCGGCTACGACGTGCATGAAGATGCCAGCTGGCAAAGCTTGCGACGCCTGATCCTGCAAGTGCTGCTGGGGACAGGCGTGCTGCTGTTGCTGGCGCTGCTGTGGAACGCTCGCCTGCGCGGCCAGATCAAGCAGCGCCAACGCGCCGAACGTGCGCTGAGCGACCAGCTGGAGTTCATGGGTGCACTGCTCAACGGCACCCCGCACCCCATGTACGTGCGCGACCGCGAGGGCCGCTTGCAAAGCTGCAACGCCAGCTACCTTGAAGCCGTCCAGTCCAGCCTGGAAGCAGTGATTGGCAAACGCCTGGAAGAGAGCCTGTTCGCCGATGCCGAGAACACCCGCCAGATTCAGGCCGACTACCAACAGGTGATGGCTGCCGGCGTGCCGCTGATCATTGACCGCCCTGTGCGCCTCAAGGATCGCGAAATGACCCTTTACCACTGGATCCTGCCCTACCGTGATTCGCTGGGTGAAGTACAAGGGATCATTGGCGGCTGGGTCGACATCAGCGATCGGCGCAAACTGGTTCAGGAGCTGCGCGAAGCCAAGCGCCTGGCCGACGACGCCAACCGTGCCAAGAGTACCTTCCTGGCCACCATCAGCCACGAGATCCGCACGCCGATGAGCGCGGTCATCGGCATGCTCGAACTGGCGTTGCAGCGCGCACTGCAAGGGCAAGTGGACGCCACTTCGCTGGAAGTCGCCCACCAATCGGCGAGGGATTTGCTTGGCCTGATCGGCGATATCCTGGATATCGTGCGTATCGAGTCTGGCCACCTGTCACTCAATCCAGAGGCCGTCGATCCGGCAGCGCTTGTCGAGTCGGTCGGCCGCGTCTTCCACGGGCAAGCGCGCCAGAAAGGCCTGGCCCTGGACATCAACATCAGCCCTGAAGCCCGTGGCCATGCCTTGCTCGACCCGCTGCGCTTCAAGCAGATCCTGTCCAACCTCGTCAGCAACGCCATCAAGTTCACCGAGCAGGGCCAGATCAGCATCACACTCGGTTTGCGCGACGAAGGCCCGTGCACGCACCCGACGCTGGAACTGGAGGTGCGCGACAGTGGCATCGGCATCGAGGGCGAAGACCTCCAGCGCCTGTTCAACCCGTTCGTCCAGGCCAACCCGCATAGCCAGGGTGCCCGCGCCGGCACTGGGCTCGGCCTGGCTATCTGCCACAGCCTGTGCGAGATGATGGGTGGCAACCTGAGCATCAAGAGCCTCCCGGACTTTGGCACACAAGTTCGCCTGCTGTTGCCGCTTGAGCGCGTCGACGCCCCGGCGCCTCAGGGGCGGGAGGCCGAGGAGGTGGACATACCCGACCGTGACCTGAAAGTGCTGGTGGTCGATGATCACCCAGCCAACCTCTTGCTGATGGCACAGCAACTGGGTTACCTGGGGCTAAGCCATGCCAGCGCCAGCGACGGCCGCGAAGGCCTGGAAAAATGGCGGCATACGCCGTTCGACGTGCTGGTGCTCGATTGCAACATGCCACACCTGAGCGGCTACCAACTGGCCACTGCCGTGCGCAGCGAAGAGCGCCAGAACGGGCGACCGCGCTGCGTCATCCTGGGCTACACCGCAAACGCCCAACCCGAAATCAGGCAAAAGTGCCTCAGCGCCGGCATGGACGATTGCCTGCTCAAGCCCATCAGTCTGCGTACGCTCAGCCAATACCTGGCCAAGATCGTGCCCAGCCCCCACCAAGCCATCGAGCCATTGTTCAACCTGGCGGGCCTGGCCGGCATCGTCGGCAACAACGCCAGAAGCCGTACGCGCTTTCTCACTGCCGTGCACACAAGCCTGCAGGAAGACCTGGCACTGCTCATGAGCCTTGATCCCCAGCATCAGGCCAACCAGATTCGCGAGCAGGCGCACAAGATCCTCAGCGCGGCACGGCTGCTGGAAGCAAGGCGCATGATGACGGCCTGCGAGGCCCTGGAGGAAGAAGCGTTATCTGCGGGGTGCATCAGACTGCAGCGGCAGGTACTGGCCCGGCATATGCGCCGGGTGGAGAAAGCGCTGGCCAGGGAACTGGCCAAGGCTTGACTGAGCGGCGCCCGAGCGAGGCGCCGCTCATGCACAGGTCAGGAAGCCGGGTTGATCGGCTTTTCCGGATACCAGGCGTCCAGCAGCGGGCTGACTTCGATGTTGGTCAGTTCGCTGCGGCCTTTGAGCCAGGCTTCGACAGTGGCACGCTGCTCTTCGCTGACCGAGCCACGCTTGGCCGAGCACACCAGACCGAAGTCATCACCGCCAACGTAATCGAGGCCGTTGGCATCCATGGCTTCAGCCAGGAAGGCGTCGAGGAAGGCATCGATGGCTTCGTCGGACAGGTCTTCCTTGAAACCCAGGTTCAGTTCGAAACCCAGCTCCTGGAATTCATCAACGCACAGCTTCTTGCGCAGACGACGGGAACGGTTGGTAGCCATGAAACAATCCTCTTGAGTATTAACGCGCGGCACTTTACCAGTTTCCACGCTACAAAGGCGCTTTTCCGTCGAACGTGGCGCATCAGCGCTGCGCTTGGGGCATAATGCGCTCTATATTTCGTCCTGGGGTAATCATCTCGTACAGCCCCATTGTCTTTTTCCCTCGTCCGCAGGGTATTTAATCCATATGATCAAAAAGCTCCGCCCCCTCGTTCTCGCTGGCCTGCTGCTGCCACTGGCATTGCCCAGCCAGGCAGCTGCCGTCAATACCTCCCTGCCGCCGAAAGTCCAGCAAGCACTGAAGGCCAACAAGCTGCAGGACAGCGCACTGTCGCTGGTCATGCTGCCGCTTAACGGTCCTGGCTCGGCGACCGTGTTCAACGCCGATGTATCGGTCAACCCGGCCTCGACCATGAAGCTGGTCACCACCTATGCCGCCCTTGAACTGCTCGGTCCCACTTTCCAGTGGAAAACCGAGTTCTACACCGACGGCAGCCTGAGCAACGGGGTGCTCAATGGCAACCTGTACCTCAAGGGCGGCGGCGACCCCAAGCTGAACATGGAAAAGCTCTGGCTGCTCATGCGTGACCTGCGCGCCAATGGCGTACGCACCGTTACCGGCGACCTGGTGCTGGACCGCAGCCACTTCGTGCAACCCAACCTGCCGCAGTTCGACGATGACGGTGGCGACGTCAACAAGCCGTTCCTGGTCAAGCCGGATTCGCTGATGATCAACCTCAAGGCCCTGCGCTTCGTTGCCCGCAACGACGGCGGCAAGGTCACCGTTGCCGTCGAGCCACCGATCGCCAGCATCCACATCGACAACCAGGTCAAGGCCGTGGCCTCCAAGCAGTGCAGCGGCGACGTGCGCTACAACCCGGTACAGCAACCCGACGGCATCAGCGTGACCGTCACCGGCCAGCTGGGCGATGGCTGCAATTCGCAGACCTACCTGTCGCTGCTTGACCACCCGACCTACGCTGCCGGGGCCGTGCGGGCCATCTGGAACGAGCTGGGTGGCAGCATCCAGGGCCGTGACCGCATCGAAAACGTGCCCAAGAGCGCTCGCCTGCTGGCCCGGGCCTTCTCGCCCGACCTGGTTGAGGTGATCCGCGACATCAACAAGTACAGCAACAACACCATGGCCCAGCAGCTGTTCCTGAGCATCGGTGCGCAGTTCCGCACCGATGCCGACGGCGATGACGCCCGTGCCGCGCAGCGCGTGGTGCGCCAGTGGCTGGCCAAGAAAGGCATCACCGCGCCGCACCTGGTGATGGAGAACGGCTCCGGCCTGTCGCGCGCCGAACGGGTCAGTACCCGCGAAATGGCGGCACTGCTGCAAGCGGCGTGGAACAGCCCGTATGCCGCCGAGTTCATGAGCTCGATGCCACTGGTGGGTATGGACGGCACCATGCGCAAACGCCTGAAGCGCACCGCTTTGACCGGCGAAGGGCACATCAAGACCGGCACCCTGAATACCGTACGGGCGATCGCCGGCTTCAGCCGCGACAGCAACGGCAATACCTGGGCGGTGGCGGCGATCCTCAACGATCCGAAGCCATGGGGCGCCTCGCAGGTGCTCGACCAAGTGCTGCTGGACCTCTACCGCCAGCCGAAGCTGAACAACAGCGCGACGGCTGCAGCACCTTGATGCTTCGATAACCTGCACTGGCCACCTCGCGGGGAAACCCGCTCCAACAGGCACCCACAGGGCTCATGCCTTGTGCTATTCCTGTGGGTTTACCCGCGAAGAGGCCGGGACAGGCAAAAAAGCAATCTCAAGCCGACTCTGCCTCTACTCTGTCCCGTCCTGCCTGCTTGGCCGCATACACCCCGGCATCTGCCCGCAGCAACAAGGCATCAGCCCCCTCCCCCTGCCGCCACCCGGCCACGCCAAAGCTTGCAGTGACCTTGCCCACTCCTTCAACTGGCACACTGCGCACGCCTTGCCACAGCTCCGTGGCCAGCGTCCGCGCCTGTTCGACATCGCTTCCAGGGCACAGCACCATGAACTCCTCCCCCCCCAACCGGCAGAACACATCGGTGCGGCGCAAGCGCTGGCCAATGCGTTGGCACAGGCTGCGCAGTACATGGTCACCCACGGCATGGCCGTACTGATCGTTGATCCGCTTGAAATGGTCTATGTCGAGCATGATCACGGCCAGGTCCTGCTTATCACGCTGGGCACGATCCAGTTCGACCTTGAGTCGTTCCTGAAAATAGCGGCGATTATGGATACCGGTCAGCGAATCGGTGACCGACAGCGCCCGTAACTCTTCTTCCACCCCTTTGAGGTCGGAAATATCGGTGAGATAGCCATGCCATAGCGTGCAACCGTTCTCGCCGACCTCGGGCGTCGCCTCACCGCGCACCCAACGCAATCCGGCCCGCGGCAGGCATACCCGGTACTCTTCGCGCCACGGCGACAGGTGTTCAGCGGAATAGCGCACCGAACGGCGCACGCGCTCCAGGTCATCGGGATGGATGCGCTCGAATACCACCGAAGCATCCTCGCGCAGCAGTTGCAGGTCGACCTCGTAGATGTCGAACAGCCCCTGGCTGGCATAGGGGAAGCACGAGTGGCCATCGGCGTCCAGCCGGTACTGGTAGATCCCGCCCGGCACTTCCGCGCTGAGTTTCTCCAGCAAACGATCTCGCAGGGCCAGGGCCTCGTGCACCCGGCGCCGCTCGGTGACATCGATACAGATCGCCAGGTAGCCGACCCAAAGCCCCTGCTCGTCGAGCACGGCAGTCACCAGCATGTTGGCCAGCAAATGACCGCCATCCTTGCGCACCAGGGTCCACTCGCCAGGTTCGCCGCCGCTCTCCTGGATGGTCTCGGCGAACATTGCCTGGCCTCCGGCGATGTGCCGCCCATAGCGCAGGCTCAAAGCATGGGCACGCTGGCTGAGCTCTTCCGGCATCACCAGGTCCTCCAGGTGCAGGTGCCCGATCGCCTCGCTGGCCGAATAACCCAGCATGCGTTCGGCACCGGCGTTGAAGGTGCTGACCTCGCCTTTGAGGCCGGTCGCGATGATGGCCACCTGGGTCGCGGCATCCAGTACGCTGCGCAACTGGTTGTGGGTCTCACGCAACGATTGCTCGCTGACCCGCAGTTCCGCCGTACGTTGCTCGACCAGGGTCAAGGCACGCTGGCGCTGGCTGAACAGGTTGTACAGCAACACACTCAGCAGCAGGCTCAACAAGCCGCCCAGCAGCCCCACGGCCAAGGCGGCAGTGGACTGGTTGGCCCGCAGGAATGCCTGGCTCGGGCGCATTTCGAGCTGGAAATGATGGTCGGCAAGACGCAGCAGCTGCGTGCTGACCATGGCCAGTGCCGCCACCGGATTCTGTGAATCGAACAGCACTTCGTGGCCGTCCCGCCCGCTCGGGTCGATGATGCGCATCACCAGATTGTCATCTTCAGCGATGGGTAGGCCTTCGGTGACCAACTGGCGCACATTCAGCAAGGCCATGACATATCCCGCCGGCGGGTCATCCGGCGATGCATCACGGAATACTGGTGCGACCATCAACAGCCCACGGCTAAGGTCCGGGGCGACGCTGAGCATGTCCAGCGGCTCGGAAACCGCCATGCTGCCCGATAGCATTGCGCGTGCCAAGGCCTGCTCACGGGCCGGCTGGCTGCGCAGGTCGAGCCCGTAGGGCTGCCCCTGCATACGCTCGGCCTGGGTATAAAGCACCGGGTAGTAATAGGCTCGGCGTGGCGAAGGGTACCAGTGACCAGCGCCATCCACCTCGCGGATCAGGTAATCCTGCCCCAGCCAGGCACTGGCCTGGCGCTCGAACTCGCGCCGCTGCCCGCCCTCGACCCGCGGCGCCCAGGAATACGCCTGGGTCCGCTGCAACAAGGGCCGGGCATAGCCATCGAACTCGCTCGGGGTGATTTCATTGGCATAGGTGAAGAAGCGCCGCAAGCCATCCAGGCGTCGCTCCTGGTCGTCGAAACGCTCGGCTATACGGCTATAACGCTCGCTGGCCAACAGTTCGAAGCGCTGACGCAACTGCTGCTTGTAGAACGCCTGCGCGGCCAGCGCGAGGCCAGCCGACAGCAGCACGCCGGCCACCAACGCGACCAGCGCCACCGCCCAGGCAGCCATTGCCTCGCGGCACAGGCCCAGCACCTTCGCACGCACGCCCCACTTCGACATAGAGAGATCTCATCACGTCAGCGTCCTGCGAAACTTCTGGCCCTGTGCTGAGTTATAGCTATTGGCCATTAGGCGCGCAATGCGCCTCGTCGAATTAACGCAGCTGCAGGCGCCAGGCGCGGTGGATCCGGTTGTTGCGAGCGAAGTCCGGGTCCAGGGTCTGGGCGCTGATTTCCTCCACGGCGTAGCGCGTGCTGACATGCTCATCGAGCTGGAACTTGCGGAAGTTGTTGGAGAAATACAACACGCCGCCGGGTGCCAGGCGGGCCATGGCCAGATCGAGCAATTGCACATGGTCGCGCTGGACGTCGAATACCCCTTCCATGCGTTTGGAGTTGGAGAAGGTCGGCGGGTCGATGAAGATCAGGTCGTAGCTGTCGCGGTTGGCTTCCAGCCAGGCCATCACGTCACCCTGCTCCAGGCGGTTACGCTCGGAGAAACCGTTCAACGCCAGGTTGCGCCGTGCCCAGTCCAGGTAGGTTTTCGACAGGTCGACGCTGGTGGTGCTGCGCGCCCCGCCCTTGGCCGCGTGCACGGTCGCTGTAGCGGTATAGCAGAACAGGTTGAGGAAGCGTTTGCCAGCCGCCTCGCGCTGGATGCGCATGCGCATCGGACGGTGGTCGAGGAACAGCCCGGTGTCGAGGTAGTCGGTAAGGTTGACCAGCAGCTTGACGCCGCCCTCGTTCACCTCCTGGAAGCGGCCTTCGGTGGCCTGACGCTCGTACTGGCGCGTGCCGCTCTGGCGCTCGCGGCGCTTGAGCACCACTCGCTGCGGGTCGATGTTCAGTGCCTGGGGGATCGCCGCCAGTGCGTCGAGCAGGCGTGCCTGGGCCCTGTCCGGGTCGATCGAGCGCGGGGCTGCGTATTCCTGCACGTGAACCCAATCCTGATAGAGGTCGACTGCCAGGGCATACTCGGGCATGTCGGCATCGTACAGGCGGTAGCAGTCGACCTGCTCGCGGCGGGCCCACTTGCCCAGCTGCTTGAGGTTCTTTTGCAGGCGGTTGGCGAACATCTGTGCGCCTTCCGAGAGGCGTGCCGGCTCGCTGGCAACCGCCGCTGGGCGGCGGGCCTCGCCATTGTCGGCCTGGGCCTCGCGGCGCTCGCCGGTGACGAACTGATCAGGCTGAACCTTGAACAACAGCAGCTTGCACGGCAAGGCGCCGTTCCAGAAGGCATATTGCTTGTGGCTGCGGATGCCCATGCGCTTGCCCAGCTCCGGCGCGCCGGTGAACACCGCCGCTTCCCAGCCCATGCAGGCCTGGCGCAGGCGCTCGCCAAAGTTCTGGTAGAGGTACAACAGGCTGGCTTCGTCACCCAGGCGCTCGCCGTACGGGGGGTTGCTGATGACCAGGCCTTTCTGGTTCTGGTCCGGGCGTGGCTCGAAGGTGCTGACTTCGCCTTGGTAGATCTTCACCCAGTCGCCCAGGCCGGCACGCTCGACGTTGTTGCGCCCCGGCTGGATCAGCCGCGGGTCGGCTTCGTAACCGCGAATCCACAGTGGCGGCTTGGCCAGGCCGGCTTGCGCACGGGCCAGGCCCTCTTCGTGAACCTTGCGCCATGTGGCCGGCACATGGCCGAGCCAGGCGCTGAAGCCCCAGCGCTCACGCTTGAGGTTGGGGGCAATGTCGGCAGCGATCATCGCCGCCTCCACCAGGAAGGTGCCGACACCGCACATCGGGTCGGCAAGGGCGCCGCCTTGGGCAGCAATGCGCGGCCAGCCGGCGCGGATCAGCACCGCAGCGGCCAGGTTTTCCTTCAGCGGCGCGGCGCCTTGCTGCAGGCGATAGCCACGCTGGTGCAGGCTGTGGCCGGACAGGTCGAGCGAGAGGATCGCCTCGCCACGGTCCAGGCGCAGGTGCACGCGGATATCCGGGTCGACCTTTTCCACCGATGGGCGCAGGCCCTCACGGTTGCGCAGCTTGTCGACGATCGCGTCCTTGACCTTGAGCGCACCGAAGTGAGTGTTGTCGATGCCCGAGCCATGGCCGCTGAATTCCACGGCCAGGGTGCCGTCGGCAGCCAAGTGGTCGGCCCAGTCGACGGCGTGCACACCATCATAGAGGTCCTCGGCATTCTTCATCGGGAAGCGCTTGAGCACCAGCAGCACGCGGTTGGCCAGGCGTGACCACAGGCACAGGCGGTAGGCGGTTTCCATGTCGGCGGCGCCGCGAATGGCCGAGGTGTGCTCACGCACATCATCCAGGCCGAGGCCTCGGGCCTCTTCGGCAAGCAGGCCTTCCAGGCCTTTGGGGCAAGTGAGATAGAGTTCGAAACGGTCCGACATGAGTATTCCAGCGCCTTGGGCTATGTAAGTGACGAGGCGACGCATCGCCTTGCCGATGTTTGCCCGAACGCCCTTCCAGCAAGCGTCCGAGTGGCCTTCCCCGCTGCGTCATCGCAACCGAGGGGCCGGGCCGCCTGATCGATCTGCCGCTCGCCAAGTGGCAAAAACAGCTTAGATCATCAGGCAGTACCAATAATTTCCGTCGACGTCGTGGCCGTGTGACCCTTCGTCGCATTACCAAATATTTCTGTCATCCCGTCGCAACGCTGGCGAAATGACGCCAAGGTTCGGCAAACCCTGATAATAGCGGGCTCAACGCCAAACAAGGTTGAGTCGCATTTATTTACTTATCCCCTCACCCTCGGAAAGGTTACGTGCTTATGACAAATTGATCATTCCCACCGTGACCTGCATTCGTTAGAACTGGTCTCAGGCCGCTTCGCAATGAGGCGGCACCTTCAGCTCGCCACGCCGGCAGCGAGCGCAAAACCGGCAGAAAGACTCTGCCCGGCCTCGGAGAGGCCGACGGGACATTACAGTCAACAAGTGAGGGCAACACCCTATGAGAAGACTTAAGCGTGATCCGTTGGAAAGAGCATATTCACGTGGCTACCAATACGGGGTCACCGGCAAATCCCGCGAACTTTGCCCCTTTACACTTCCTTCAGTTCGCCAAGCCTGGATCAACGGCTGGCGCGAAGGTCGCGGTGATAACTGGGACGGAATGACTGGCACCGCTGGCATCCATAGACTCAACGAAAATCACGCCGTTGGCTGAACGAGGACACTGAATTCGAGTTACCCATGCGCGCCCTATCCGGGCGGCGGGCTTCGGCCCAGGGGCCCCTTGTAGGGGCCCTTTTTTATTAGGCTCGATCTTACATCAGCGCTGCATTCTTCGCGGGATCAACCGCGAAGAGGCCCGGTCAGGTCAACGTGGCATTGCAGCAATGGCATCTACCGCTTCACGAATCAGCGCTGGCCCTTTATAGATGAAGCCCGAGTAGATCTGCACCAGGCTCGCCCCTGCAGCGATCTTCTCGGCCGCATGACGGCCTTCGGTGATGCCTCCGGCGGCGATGATCGGCAGTTTGCCGCCCAACTCGCCCGCCAGTACCTTGACGATGTGCGTGCTCTTCTCCAGCACTGGCGCACCCGACAACCCGCCGGCCTCGCCACCATGCTCCAGCCCCTCGACCCCTTCGCGCCCCAGGGTGGTATTGGTGGCAATTACCGCATCCATGCCCGATTCCATCAGCGCGCTGGCGACCAGCGCGGTTTCCTCGTCGCTCATGTCCGGGGCGATCTTGATCGCCAACGGCACGCGCTTGCCGTGCTCGGCGGCCAGCTGCTCACGGCGCTCGGCCAGGGCATCGAGCAGTTGCTTGAGCGAGTCGCCGAACTGCAGGCTGCGCAGGCCGGGAGTATTCGGCGAGCTGACGTTGACGGTGATGTAGCTGGCTTCGGTATAGACCTTATTCAGGCAGATCAGGTAATCGTCGACCGCACGCTCGACCGGGGTATCGAAGTTCTTGCCGATATTGATGCCCAACACGCCGTCGTAACGCGAAGCCCGCACGCGCTCGAGCAGGTGATCGACGCCCAGGTTGTTGAAACCCATGCGATTGATGATCGCCGTTGCCTGCGGCAGGCGGAACAACCGCGGTTTGGGGTTGCCCGGCTGCGGACGCGGGGTCACGGTGCCGATCTCGACGAAGCCGAAGCCCAGCTGGGCAAAGCCGTCGATGGCCGCGCCGTTCTTGTCCAGGCCCGCCGCCAGCCCCACCGGGTTGGCGAAGTTCAAGCCCATCACGGTCACCGGCAGGGCCGCCGGCTGCTTGCACAGCACACCATTGAGCCCAAGCCGGCCACCGGCGCCGATCAGGTCCAGGGACAGGTCATGGGAGGTTTCCGGGGAAAGCTTGAACAGCAGCTGGCGGGCCAGGGTATACATGGGCGGGCAAGGCTCGGGGTAAGTGAGGCAGCGATTATAGCCAGCGCGCGCCCGGCATGACAGGGGCTTGGCACATGGGTTGCTTCTTCGTTTGCCTACAGTCTATTCAGTACAGGCGAGGACCTTTGTGAATACCGCACCTCTAGCCTGGGTAAACGGCAGCGACGCGCCGGAAAAAACCAGCCTCAACATCGGCTACATGGCCCTGACCGATTGCGCCTCGGTGGTGGTCGCCGCCACCCAGGGCTTTGCCCAGCAACACGGCCTGACCCTCAACCTGGTACGTCAGGGGTCCTGGGCCGGCCTGCGCGACAAGCTGGCCAATGGCGAGCTGGATGCCGCCCATTGCCTGTACGGCCTGGTCTATGCCGTGCACCTGGGGATCGGCGGTGTACCGGCCAGCAACATGGCGGTGCTCATGGGGCTGAACCAGAACGCCCAGGCCATCAACCTGTCACCCGCCTTGCAGCAGCAGGGCGTGACCAGCCCTGAGGCACTGGCGCAGCGGGTGCACCAGCAGCGCGCACGGCTGACCTTCGCCCAGACCTTCCCCACCGGCACCCACGCCATGTGGCTGTATTACTGGCTGGCCAGCCAGGGCATCCACCCGCTGCACGACGTCACCAGCGTGGTGGTGCCACCGGCCCAGATGACGGCGCACATCCAGGCCGGGCGCATCGACGGCTTTTGCGTCGGCGAGCCCTGGGCTGCTGCCGCCGTCAGCCAGGGCCAGGGCTTCACCCTGGCCACCAGCCAGTCGATCTGGCCCGACCACCCGGAGAAGGTACTGGCCTGCACCCGCGCTTTCGTCGAGCACTGCCCCAACAGCGCCCGCGCACTGGTCAAGGCGGTACTCGCTGCCAGCCGGTTCATCGAACAGAGCCCGGAGAACGTGCGCAGCACCGCGCAACTGCTCAGCGGCAGCGCCTACCTCGACACACCGCTCGAAAACATCGAGCCGCGCCTGCTGGGCAACTATCAGGACGGCCTGGGCAACACCTGGCACGACCGGCACGCCCTGCGCCTGTTCGATCAAGGCCGCGCCAACCTGCCTTACCTGTCCGATGGCATGTGGTTCATGACCCAGTTCCGCCGCTGGGGCCTGTTGCGCGATGACCCCGACTATCTCGGCGTGGCTCGCCAGGTGCAGCAATTGCAGCTGTACCGCGAAGCCGCTGACGCACTCGGCGTGAGCAGCCCCGACTCAGCCATGCGCAGCAGCCTGCTCATCGACGGCACGCGCTGGGATGGTACCGACCCCTATGCCTACGCCCGCAGCTTCCGCCTGCACGCACTGGGCCAGGCGCCCGATGCCCGAGTCGGTCTGTGAGGGCCATGACCATGCTGCGCATCTTGCTGATCGACGACACCCAGAAGCAGCTTGGCCGCCTCAAGGCCGCACTGCGCGAAGCCGGATTCGAGGTGATCGAAGCGCCAGACCTGACCATCGACCTGCCCGCCTGCGTCGAAACGGTGCGCCCGGACGTCATACTGATCGATACCGACTCACCTGACCGTGACGTGATGGAGCAGGTGGTGCTGGTCAGCCGCGACCAGCCACGGCCCATCGTGCTGTTCACCGACGAGCACGACCCGACGGTGATGCGCCAGGCGATCCAGGCCGGGGTCAGCGCCTATATCGTCGAAGGCATCCAGGCGGCGCGGCTGCAGCCCATTCTCGACGTCGCCATGGCGCGCTTCGAGAGCGACCAGGCACTCAAGGCTCAGTTGCTGGCCCGCGACCAGCAACTGGCAGAGCGCAAGCGCATCGAGCAGGCCAAGGGGCTGCTGATGAAGATGAAGGACTGCAACGAAGAACAGGCCTACACCTTGATGCGCCGGCAGGCCATGAGCCGGCAGCAGAAGCTCATCCAGGTGGCCGAGCAGATCATCGCCATGCATGAGATGCTCGGCTAGCCCGGCAGCATCGCCAGGGCTGCCAGATCAAAAAGTTGGCCCAGCTTTTGCTGAACCTAGTTCACCGGTAGCCAACGGCGGTTGCCTCATACCCCCCGACAAAGACGTCGCTCTTCGCTCCACGCCAGTGGACCGGGCAGCGGCGTCTTTTTCGTTTCCGCTGCATTGCCGAGTGAGGTGTTCGATGAGTACCAGCTTCTGGAAATCCGGGCATGTGCCCACGCTGTTCGCCGCGTTCCTGTATTTCGACTTGAGCTTCATGGTCTGGTACCTGCTTGGCCCGCTGGCGGTGCAGATTGCTGCCGACCTGCAACTGAGCGCCCAGCAGCGCGGCCTGATGGTGGCTACGCCGATCCTTGCCGGTGCAGTGCTGCGCTTCGTCATGGGCGTGCTGGTCGATCGCCTGTCGCCAAAGACCGCTGGCCTGATCGGCCAGACGATTGTCATCGTCGCCCTGACCGGAGCCTGGTACCTGGGCGTGCACACCTATGAGCAAGCCCTGCTGCTGGGTGTGTTCCTCGGTGTAGCCGGCGCCTCGTTCGCCGTGTCGCTGCCGCTCGCCTCGCAGTGGTACCCGCCACAGCACCAGGGCAAGGCCATGGGCATCGCTGGCGCAGGCAACTCCGGTACGGTGTTCGCCGCCCTGCTGGCCCCGGTGCTGGCTGCCGGGTTTGGCTGGAACAACGTGTTCGGCTTTGCCGTGCTCCCGCTGTTGCTGACCTTGGCAGTGTTCGCCCTGCTGGCGCGCAATGCCCCGCAGCGGCCCAAGCCAAAGGCAGCAGCCGATTACCTCAGTGCCCTGGGCGACCGTGACAGCTGGTGGTTCATGTTCTTCTACAGCGTCACCTTCGGCGGCTTTATCGGCCTGGCCAGCGCCCTGCCCGGCTACTTCAGCGACCAGTACGCCCTGAGCCCGGTCACCGCCGGCTACTACACCGCCGCCTGCGTGTTCGCCGGCAGCCTGATGCGCCCGCTGGGTGGCGCCCTGGCCGACCGCTTCGGCGGCATCCGCACCCTGCTCGGCATGTACAGCGTGGCTGCCATCTGCATCGCGGCAGTTGGCTTCAACCTTCCCAGTGCCGCAGCCGCCCTGGCGCTGTTCGTCAGCGCCATGCTCGGCCTCGGCGCTGGCAATGGCGCGGTGTTCCAGCTGGTACCGCAACGCTTCCGCCAGGAGATCGGCGTGATGACCGGGCTGATCGGCATGGCCGGTGGCATCGGCGGCTTCCTGCTGGCAGCAGGGCTCGGCGCCATCAAGCAGCACAGCGGCGACTATCAGCTGGGCCTGTGGATGTTCGCCAGCCTCGGCGTGCTCGCCTGGTTCGGCCTGTACGGGGTCAAGCAACGCTGGCGTACCACCTGGGGCTCGGCAGCGGTTACCGCTGCGCGGGTCTGAGGAAGACCATGAGCCTGCAGCTCAGCTTCGCCCAGGCCAGCGCCACCGGGCCACGCATGGAGAACCAGGATGCCCTGCGCCTGGTCACGCCGGCGGCGGAGCTGGCCGCCAGCAAGGGCTACCTGTTCGCCCTTGCCGATGGCGTCAGTCAATGCGCCGACGGTGGCCTCGCCGCTCGCGCCAGCCTGCAGGCGCTGGCCATGGATTACTACGCGACGCCCGCTACCTGGGGCGTGGCCCAGGCCCTCGACCGCCTGCTGTTGGCACAAAATCGCTGGTTGCGTGCCCAAGGCAGCCAGCCGCTGCTGACCACACTGAGCGCCCTGGTGCTGCGCGGGCGCCGTTTCACCCTGGCCCACGTGGGCGATTGCCGGGCCTATCGCTGGCACGCCGGGCGCCTGCAATGCCTGAGTGAAGACCACGTCTGGGACCAGCCCGGCATGCAGCATGTGCTCAAGCGTGCACTAGGCCTGGACCAGCACCTGCTGGTCGACTATCTGGAGGGCGAACTGCAAGCTGGCGAGTGCTACCTGCTGCTCAGCGACGGCGTCTGGGCCAGCCTTGGCGACCAGCACATTAAGGCCATCCTGCGCGAGCAGCCCGACCTGCAATCGGCCGCCGACACCCTGGTTGCCAGCGCCCATCACAACGGCAGCCAGGACAACGCCAGCGCCTTGCTGGTGCGGATCGAGCAACTGGGCACGGCCAATCTCGGCGACACCCTGGTGCAACTGCAGCAATGGCCATTGCCTGGCCCACTGCGCGAGGGCCAGGCGCTCGATGGCTGGCAGGTGGAAACGTGCCTGGCGCAGAGTCGCCAGTCGCTGCTTTACCGGGTACGTGATACCGAGGGTCACCCCTGGCTGCTGAAAACACTGCCCGGCGAGCGCGAACAGGAACCCGGCGCCGCCCAGGGCCTGCTACTGGAAGAATGGTTCCTGCGGCGGGTCGCCGGCCGCCATTTCCCCGAACTGCATGCCGCCGGCCGGCGCCAGCACTTGTATTACGTGATGCGCGAACACAGCGGCAAGACGCTCGCCACGCACCTCGAAGCACATGGCCCGTTAGCGCTCGCACAATGGCTGGAAATCGCCCGTCAGCTGCTCCAGGCCATCGGCGTGCTGCACCGACGAAACCTGCTGCATCGCGACATCAAACCGCAAAACCTGCACCTGGGCGATGACGGCCAGGTACGCTTGCTGGACTTCGGCCTGGCGTATTGCCCGGGGTTGTCCCAGGAACCGTTGCACGAATTGGCCGGCACACCGTCGTATATCGCCCCGGAAGCCTACCAAGGCCAGCCCCCGAGCCCGCGCCAGGACCTGTACGCCGCCGGCGTCACGCTCTATCGCTTGCTGACCGGGCATTATCCTTATGGGGAGATCGAGGCCTTCCAGCGCCCACGCTTTGCTCAGGCCGTAAATCCCTCCCGTTATCGCCCCGACCTGCCCGAATGGTTGCAGCACAATTTGCTGCAGGCCGTGGCGGCGGACCCGGCGCATCGCTTCGAGACCGCCGAGCAATGGTTACTGTTGCTCGAACGCGGCGACCGCCAGGAACTGCCCAGCCGCCCTCGCCCGCTGCTGGAGCGTGAGCCGTTGAAGGTATGGCGCACCTTGGCCCTGCTGTCCCTGTTGTTGAATGTGGTGCTGCTGTTCGCCCTGCTAAAGGGTTGAACGTGCCTTGCCGGGGATACGGTGGTTGCATAAATGACAGACAAAGAAAAACCCGGCCGAGGCCGGGTTTTTCATTGAAGCTTCAAACCAATTACTTGGCCTGGGCTTCTACCTGAGCTTCAACGCGACGGTTGATAGCGCGGCCTTCTTCGGTGGCGTTGTCAGCAACCGGACGGGTTTCGCCGTAGCCAACCGACTGAACGCGGCTGGATTCAACACCGTACTGCTGGGTCAGAACCTGCTTGACAGCATTGGCACGACGCTCGGACAGCTTCTGGTTGTAGGCGTCTGGGCCGACGGAGTCAGTGTGACCTTCAACCACGGTGGTGGTCTGTGGGTACTGCTTCATGAAGTCAGCCAGGTTCTTGATGTCGCCGTAGCTGTTTGGCTTGACGACCGACTTGTCGAAGTCGAACTTGACATCCAGCTCAACGCGAACGACTTCGGCAACAGCCGGGCAGCCATCAGCGTCAACGGTAACGTTGGCTGGGGTGTCTGGGCACTTGTCGACGTTGTCGCAAACGCCATCGTTGTCGGAGTCGGAGCAGACTTCAGCAACTGGAGCCGGAGCAGCAGCCACTTTACCACCGCTACCACCGAAGTTCAGACCAACACCAACGGTTGGGCCCCACTCGGTGTTGCCGTCGTCGATGTTGTACATGGCTTCAACGCCAGCACGGGCGAAGAACATGTCGGTGATGTACCACTTGGCGCCAGCGCCAACGTTGGCGAAGGTGGAGTGGTCGCGGCCGCTACGAGTGGCCTGGCCCAGGCTCTCGTGAGCGAAACCGGCGGAAACGTACGGACGCAGAGCATCGCCAACGGTACCGAAGTGGTAGGTAGCGTCCAGCTTGGCCTTGGAACCTTTGATGTCTTTGTTGAAGACTTCGCCACGAGCGTTGTGAGTCTCGTTGTAGCCCAGGTCCAGGGATACGTCGTCAGTCAGGAAGTAACCCAGACGAACACCAGGGTTGGTGCCGTCGTTCTTGAAGTTACGCTCGCTGTCGTAGTACTGCTTGGTCACGTTGCCTTCGACTTCGACCGCGCCTTGGCCTTGAGCCAGAACGCCGAACGAAGTAGCTGCGACGAGCGAGCCAATGGCCAAGCCCAAGGTGTTTTTCAATTTCATCCGTTAAATCCCCATCTGGTGATAGTTAAGCAGTCCCACCAACATCCGGGGGACAACTCGACGGCAAGTCTAGCAGAACTCGCCGATCCGTTAGAGATATTTGCAGAGGGCTAAGTTTCATCAAGCCCTGCAAATTTCTCACGAAGCTTGTCTAGCGCGCGCTTGTAGCGCATTTTCGTTGCGCTCAGGCCCATGTGCATGATATCGGCGATTTCCTGAAATTCCAGCTCCGCGACAAAACGCAGCACCAGAATTTCCCGATCAATCGGGTTCACATGCACCAGCCACTTGTCCAGACCGCCTTTTTCTTCCGGTTTCGGAGCCTTCTCTTCGGACGCCTCTTCAACAGGGTCCAGGCTCAAGGCATCCATCAACCGGCGTTTACGACGCTCCTTGCGGTACTGGGTAATGCATTCGTTGTAGGTAATGCTGTAGAGCCAGGTCTTGAACTTGGACTTGCCCTCGAAGTTCTTCAGACCGTAGAGCACCTTCAGCATCACTTCCTGACAGACATCATCAGCATCGCGGTCGTTCCCCAGATAACGCGCACAGACGTTGAACAGGGTCCGCTGGTAGCGCCGCATGAGCTCCTCATAGGCGCGGGTTACGTGATACAGCTCTTCATGCGAACGCGCCACCAACTCCTCGTCGGTGAGTTCGCGGGGGTCGTAACGCATGGGCGGCGAATGAACTTTATTCAAAACGGATCTGGCCGACAGTCAGGTCAATGTCGCCGCTCAACCCCTGGGGCTGATTTCGCGGCGGCATACATTAACAGCTTTTGTACGGTTAGCGGCTATTGACTCGCTGCTCGAGGAGCTCGCGATTGGACAGCGACACCAGCTCGCCCTCATCGGTCAACAGCGTCGTCTTGACTGTGCCGATCTCTTCGATCATTCCTTCAACCTCTCCAATCCGCACCTGCTGGCCGACCTGGTACAGTTCGCGAACATAAATGCCGGCCAGGATCTGCCCGGCGATTTCGCGGCTGCCAAGGCCCATGGCAAGCGCAACGGCCAGACCAACGGTAATCAGCCCGATGACGATCACGTGGTTGAGCAGGTCGGTCTTGACCTCCAGCTGGCTGATGGCCACCGAGATGCTGATGATGATCACCAGGCCCTGGGTGATGCGCCCAAGGCCGGCGGAATATTCCAGGCCGATACCTTCGGCCGCACCACGCACCAGGCCGTTGGCCACCTGCGCCAGCAGCACGCCGGCCAGCAGCACCAGGGCTGCGCCGAACACCTTGGGCAGGTAAAGGGCGAGCATGTCCAGGGTCGCCGAAACCCGCTCCAGGCCCAACGACTCAGCGGCCGAGACGAGGAAGATGAGCAACACGAACCAGTAGACGATCTTGCCGATCAACGTCGAGATCGGCACCTGGATGCCAACCCGGCCAAGCATCTTGGTCAGCCCGGTACCGGCCATGAGACGGTCCAGGCCGAACTTGGCCAGGAGCTTGGAAAGCAGTGTGTCGAGCAGCTTGGCCACCACGAAACCGAGCAGCACCACGACCAGCGCGCCGAACAGGTTGGGGATGAAGTTCGCTACCTTGGTCCATAGGGCGGTCATGGCAGTGACCAGGCTCTGGGTCCAGAGATCGAGTTCCATATTCAATCGGCCTTATCTGCTTTGCTGCCACCGGCAGCGTTGCGGGTAGAGTGTCGACGCACCGGCGCAACGTGCGCCGAGCCATTGTTCACGGCGATCAGCAGCGCCTGGCTCCAGCGGCCAAGCAGGCTGAACAGATCACCGGCACCGACCTGGCGGTTGGCGGTTTTCAGCACGCGACCCAGGCACGCGGCATCGTCTCGCTCCTCACCGGAGGGCGACGCCTTGAGCAGGTCACGCAGTGATTCTTCAAACGGATCGTGCATGGGCACCTCGCGCAGTGTCACTCAGAGACGAGGTGGCCGGGCGATGGGTCACACATCGCAGTGGAACGAATGCTTCATGACGACTCGGCATGTTCATACCCAGCGCAACCGCCGGAACAACCACCACTGCCCCACTGCCAGGCCGAGCACGACGATGCAGGCCAGCAGGAAGCCATAAGGGTTGCTCGCCCCCGGAATGCCGCCGACATTGATGCCGAGCAACCCGGTGACGAAGCTCATGGGCAGGAAGATGCAGGTGATGATGCCGAAGCGGTACATGGTCCGGTTCATCCGTTCGCTGCGCCGGCGGTCTTCGCTTTCCAGCACCAGCGCTGCCCGCTCGCGGGTCAGCTCCAGCTCTTCGAGGTAGCGGATCAGGCTGTTGTTCAGCTCGTTCCAGTAATCGGCATCGGCATCGCAGAACCAGCTCCATTTGCTGCGCGACAGCTGGGCGTAGATCTCACGCTGAGGTGCCAGAAAGCGACGCAAGCCCGCCGCGCGGCGGCGAATCTGCTGCAGGCTGCCGTGCTCCGGTGTATACCGTTCGTCAGATTCAACCTTCTCTTCCTCCACATCGACCAGTTCCGAGAGGTCGCTGACCAGGCTCTGTACCTTCTCGGTCAGTAACTCACCCATCAACAGCAACAGCTCGGACGCCGATTTCGGCCCCCTGCCCTCTTCAAGCTGCTGAAGGATTTCATCGCTGGCACGCAATGGCCGCAAACGCAGCGAAATGACCCGCTGCGCCTGGGCATGAATGCGCACCGACACCATGTCCTCGGGCTCGGCACCCGGGTTGAGGTTGACCCCGCGCAGGAACAGCAACATCTGCTCTGCGGCCTGCGGCAACAGCCGCGGCCGGGTGTTTTCTTCCAGCAGCAGGTCGCAGGCGAACTCGCTCAGGCCACTGTCCTGCAACAACCAGGTGCGGGTTTGCGGATGACTGCGATCCCAATGCAACCACAGGCTGTGCTGTGGTTGCAGCTGCAGGCCGTCCAGCTCGGTCCGGGCAATCGAACGCGCGCCACCTTTACCATCGAGCACCAGGGCATGCACCAACCCCCACTGCGCGTTGTCTTCCTCGAACATCAAAGCTCCATCAGCGCGTACTACGCGTCACTCCGGCATCTTCAGCGGGCTTGGCGAGATGATCACGCCATTGTTGTCGGCATACAGGTACTCGCCCGGGCGGAAGGTGACACCGGCGAAGGTCACGGCCACGTTAAGGTCGCCGATGCCGCGTTTGTCGGTTTTCATCGGGTGGCTGGCCAGCGCCTGTACACCGACGTCGGTCTGGATCAGTACATCGACGTCACGCACGCAACCGTAGATAACCAGGCCTTCCCAGCCGTTCTTGGCGGCCTTTTCGGCGAGCATGTCACCCAGCAGCGCACGGCGCAGCGAGCCACCCCCGTCGACCACCAGGACCTTGCCCTTGCCATCGAGCTCGACCTGCTCCTTGACCAGCGAGTTGTCTTCGAAGCACTTGATGGTAACGATCTGGCCACCGAAGGAGTCGCGGCCACCGAAGTTGCTGAACATGGGTTCGAGCACCTGAACCAGGTCCGGGTAGGCGTCACACAGGTCGGGCGTTACGTAATGCTGCATGGGAAGCTCCTGTCAGTCACAACGAAGGCGGGTATCGGCCAAGGCTACACCGTAGAAGCCGTCGCAGTCATCCGGGACCGGTGTAGGAGCGGCCTTGTGTCGCGAAAGGGCTGCAAAGCAGCCCCGGCATTTCACGCACCGCTGCAGAAATTCAGGGGCCGCCCTGCGGCCCTTTCGCGACACAAGGCCGCTCCTACACGGCACTGACCAACTCAGCCACTGTCGACTCATGCACCGGCAACAGCGGATCACGCAACCAGCGCTCCACCAACGGCCAGACCTGCGCCTGCGCGGCCTTGCTCACCAGCATGTCGACATGCCCGAAGGCCTCGAACCCCTCTTCACGCCCCAGACGCAGGAACTGCTTGCGCTCCCCGCCCAGCTGATCGAACAGCTTGCGGCAAGCCCATACCGGGTCCTGGAAGTCCCCGGCACCAGCCACGGCCAGCAACGGCACATCCACGTCGGCCAGCCCCGCCCACCAGTCGTTCTGCTTGTCGCCAAAGCGCCCGAACAGGCCATGCCAGCGCATGCTCTCCAGCGCCAGGCCGATCGGCTCGTCCTCCGGCCCACGCTTGAAGCGCGGCCCGGAAATCTGCCCCCAACGCTTGAGCAGCAGTTTTGCCCCCCAGGTCAGCGGAGGCACCTTGAGCGGCCAATAGACCCGGCTGACCTGGGTTCCGAAAAGCGCCACGCTGGCCACCTGTTCAGCCTTTATGAAGCCGCCACCCAAGGCTGCCACCAAGGTAGTGCCACCCAGGGAGTGGCCGACCCAGTGCGGCGCCTGGCCAGACTGCTCACGCACGAATGCACCGATCAGTGGCAGATCGTCGCGGGCATAATCGGCCACGCTGTTGTGCTTCCAGTTGCGGTTACGCGGCGACAGCCCGTGGCCGCGCATTTCCGGGATCCATACGTCGAACCCGGCCCGCGCCAGATAGGCCCCAAGGCCGATGCCCTTGGGCGAGTACCAGAAGCGCCGGTTGGAGAAACTGCCATGCAGCAGAATCACCGGCACACCTTGGGGCCGGCCTTGATCGGCCAGCCCCAGGCGGGTCACGGCCAGTTCGACGCTGGGGTCCGGGCCGTTGCCGGTCTTGATCCGGTACACGTCTTCGCTGAGGTCGCCGCGGCGCTCGGCACTGAGCAAGGCCACGGGAAAAAGGTTGCTGCTGCTTTGCATAAGGTTGCTTGGTGCACAAAAAAGGGCGGGATCCATCACTGGAGCTCGCCCTGGAAAAAACCAGGCGGAAGCGCGCCAGACGCGCCCCCGCAATTTACCGCATCAGGCCGCGCCCTGGCCTTCGGCCAGGAAGAACCAGGTCTCCAGGACCGAGTCCGGGTTCAGCGACACGCTTTCGATGCCCTGCTCCATCAGCCACTTGGCCAGGTCCGGGTGGTCCGACGGGCCTTGGCCACAGATGCCGATGTACTTGCCGGCCTTGTTGCATGCCTGGATGGCGTTGGCCAGCAGCTTCTTCACCGCAGGATTTCGCTCGTCGAACAGGTGGGCGATGATGCCCGAGTCACGGTCCAGGCCCAGGGTCAGCTGGGTCAGGTCGTTGGAGCCGATGGAGAAGCCGTCGAAGTATTCGAGGAACTCTTCGGCGAGGATGGCGTTGGACGGCAACTCGCACATCATGATCACGCGCAGGCCGTTGTCGCCACGGGCCAGGCCGTTTTCGGCAAGCAGGTCGACGACCTGGCTGGCTTCGCCCAGGGTGCGCACGAACGGCACCATGATCTCGACGTTGGTCAGGCCCATTTCGTTGCGCACGCGCTTCAGCGCACGGCACTCGAGCTCGAAGCAGTCGCGGAACGACTCGCTGATGTAGCGCGAGGCGCCGCGGAAGCCCAGCATCGGGTTTTCTTCTTCCGGCTCATACAGCTTGCCGCCGATCAGGTTGGCGTATTCGTTGGACTTGAAGTCCGACAGGCGCACGATGACCTTTTTCGGGTAGAAGGCTGCCGCCAGGGTGCTGATGCCCTCTACCAGCTTCTCGACATAGAAACCGACCGGGTCGTTGTAGCCGGCGATGCGCTTGTCGACGCTTTCTTTCAGGTCGGCTGGCAGACCGGCGTAGTTCAGCAGCGCCTTGGGGTGCACACCGATCATGCGGTTGATGATGAATTCCAGACGCGCCAGGCCCACACCGGCGTTGGGCAGCTGGGCGAAGTCGAAGGCACGGTCCGGGTTGCCGACGTTCATCATGATCTTGAACGGCAGCTCCGGCATGGCGTCCACCGAGTTCTGCTTGACGTCGAAGC